>NZ_CEYLVT010000114.1:8492-23676 GCF_982860115.1 Moorena sp. | reverse complement strand
CTACGCAAGATGCCAGTTCTACGCAAGATGCCAGTTCCACGCAAGATGCCCATTCTACAGGTGCGACCCAAGGCCGCGAGCAATCCCTCGCGGCCTTGGGTCGCACCTACTCTTAAAATCATTCTATTATTCAGCAACGCCGAAGGTCGAAGGTCGAATTCCCAATTCTAAATTCTAAATTCTTAATTCTTAATTCTAAGGTTATCAAGGTGATCTGGGCTAGATGTGGGTTTGGATGGTCAATTGCCGGGTTTGGATGGTACATTAGCTGCAACAGTATATTTTGTGATCAGTGATCGACACCCCCGGTTCGCATCTACTATTGAAAATTGTATATTTACTTGGAGTGGTAAGCCATGGTGAGGCAGATTGAAACCCTATCAAGACCAGCTCTGCAAACGGAAGTATCTCGCTTGCGGGAAGAGTTGCAGCTTAGAGACCAGTTAGTGCAGCAGCTGTCTCAAGAACTATTCCGCTTGGTGAAGGGGAATGCTAACTTCAAACCTCCCCAAGAGGTTTCGGAGCGCCATAAGGCTCAGATGGTGGTCTTGCGAGAACAGTTGCATGATGTGGAGCAGCAGGTGGAATTTTATCAACAGCAAATTGCCACCCGTGACACGGAAATTAAGCAATTGCGGGATAATGTAGAAGAATTAACCGAGCGCTCCCGTCAGCTAGAACAAGTTGTACAAGAGCTACCAAAAATTTATCACCAGAAGTTTTCTGAACGGATGGCACCAGTTAAAGAGAAGGTGACCATGTTACAGCGGGAAAACCGACAACTCCACGCTGAACTACAGAGTGTCAGTTACCGACTAGCTGTTAGAAGCCGCAATATCACCCGGGTTGATCTACCGAGCTTCAATCGTCAGAATGCTAGTCCAATCCCAACGTTTGGTAGTGTGTAAAAGCCTTTGGGTTAGGGGTGACTCATCTGGAAGGTTGAACGCGCACGCGTGGCCTTTTGGCCAAGGTTGGGTTGTTGAAGGTTGGAAGGTTGGGTTGTTGAAGGTTGGGTTGTTGAAGGTTGGAAGGTTGGGTTGTTGAAGGTTGAACGCGCACGCGTGGCCTTTTGGCCAAGGTTGGGTTGTTGAAGGTTGGAAGGTTGGAGGTTTCTGTTAAGCTGACGGCTGACAACTGAGGGCTGACTGCTGCTGACGGCTGACAACTGAGGGCTGACTGCTGCTGACGGCTGACAGCTGAGGGGTGACTGCTGACGTTTATTGCTTGGTTTGCAACAGTTAACATTGGGGAAAACTTGGGGAAAACTTGGGGAATACTTTCAACAAATCTGTCAACTTGCTAACTTGTTAACTTGCCAACCCTTCGACTTGCCAACCCTTTGACTTGACCACCCCATATCATGAGCTACTGTCTTAATCCTAAATGCCAAAATCCCCAAAATCCCAATCAGGCCAGGTTTTGTGCCTATTGTGGCTCAAGATTACGATTAGGCGATCGCTTCCGTGCTCTGAGGCTAATTAGTATTGGTGGTATGGGGCGCACCTTTCTGGGGGTGGATGAGGCAGATGATAGCAATACTAACTGTATCATCAAACAGTTATCCTTACAACAGCAGGATACCAACAATGCTCAGAAAGCGGCTGAGTCTTTCCGCCAAGAAGCTACTAGGCTGCAAGTTCTGGGACAACATCCTCAGATTCCCGAACTTCTGGCCTATTTTGAGGCGGATCATCAATTAAGTATCGCAGGAGAACCTGCTCTAGTTCACAAGTATATCGATGGGCAAAGCTTAGCCACAGAACTGGAAACAGAAGGGACGTTTAGGGAAAACCAGGTTCGGCAAGTCCTGATTGAATTGCTGCCAGTGCTGCGCTTTATCCATAGTCATCAGGTAATTCATCGGGATATCAATCCCCACAATATCATTCGTCGCCCTCCTCCTGAGTCCTCTTTGTCCAAGTTACCAACACAAAAAACCAGGAAGAGGTTTTATTCTTGGGGGGGAAGGGGGAGCGAATTTTTTCTGGTGGATTTCAGTGCTGCTAAGCTGACTACAAAAACTGTGCTAGCACGAACGGGAACTATGATTGGCTCTGCGGCTTACACGGCTTCGGAACAGTTGATGGGAAAAGCGATCGCAACCAGCGATTTGTACAGTTTAGGGGTTACCTGTATTCATCTGCTGACCAATGTTCACCCCTTTGATATGTTTAATAGTCTAGAAGGGAAGTGGGTTTGGGTCGATTACCTCAGGCAACCTGTGAGTGAGCAGCTTATTTGCATCCTCAACAAAATGGTAGAAAATTTACCAGACCAACGCTACCAATCAGCCATTCAAGTCCTAGCAGCACTTGGTTTACCAGAGGATTTCGCTGCTATACCAGTAACGTCTTTATCTACAACAGTTACCCCTAAGTTTGATACTCCTACTTGGAAATGTGTACATACTTTTTCCGAAGAGTCGAGTGGAATTAATTCTATCGCGTTTAGCCCGAATGGACAAACTATAGTTAGTGGTAGTACAGATAAAACTATCACGATCTTTAACTGGCAAGCTAAAACAGTGGTAGCCAAACTTTCAGGACATTTAAATGTGATTGAGGCGGTTGGGTTTAGTCCAGATGGAGAAATTATCGCTAGTAGCAGTTGGGATCATACCATTAAACTATGGCATGGGGATACGGGAAATTTAATCCATACCCTTTGTGGACATTCTGCTTGGGTCAAGTGTCTGGCAATTAGTCACAATGGGCAATTACTAGCTAGCGGTAGTGCAGATCAGACTATTAAACTTTGGATGCTGAAGAAGGCATCATTACAGACAACTTTGTTTGGCCATTTAGGAACAGTTAACGCAGTAGCTATTAGTAAAGATGGACAACTCCTAGCTAGTGGTAGTGCTGACAAAACCATTAAGCTTTGGAATTTAGCAACCGGTAAGCTCAGCGCAACGATTACTGGACATTCGGCATCGGTAGAGTCACTCACCTTTAGCCCTAGTGGTCAAATTTTAATTAGTGGCAGTGCTGATAAAACCATTAAGATTTGGTTGCTCAAGAGGGATCGGTATTTACAAATACCAAAGAAACCGTTGCTTACTCTCACAGGACATGGGCATGCTGTTAAATCTATTGCCATTAGCCCTCAAGGGAATACGTTAATTAGTGGTAGCGCCGATAAGACTGTCAAAATCTGGCATCCTGGTAGTGGTGAATTGCTCTATACTCTTACCGATCATTTAGGCGCTGTTACTACCGTTGCTATTAGCCATGATGGTGCTACCATTGCTAGTAGTTCTCAAGATAATACGATTAAGATTTGGAAGTTTGAGTGATTGGGAGAAAGGGAACAGGGAATAGGGAATAGGCAAGAGGCAAGAGGCAAGAGGCAAGAGGGAAAAAAACCTGTGTACCTCATAGGTATGAGAAACGCTATAGGTACCCTAAAGATAGGGTTTATTTTAGTTGATTTGTGGGAGTGTAGCTAGGCTCTAATACTCTACTGCCTAAACTTTGGAGTTAAACTGCATCTATGGACAGACTCCGATCACCCCTATGGAAATTACGATCCCACTCCCCGATGAAATTGCTAGTCAACTCCAAGTAGGTGACCTCTCCCGCAGAATACTTGAACTGATCGTGGCTGATCACTATCGTCAAGGTCAGCTTGGCGCTGCCCAAGTTCGCAGAATCCTTAACTTCTCTTCTCGCTGGGAAACCTACCAATTCCTCAAGGAGGAAAAAACTTACCTTCCCTACACGGAAGCTGACCTAGACGAAGATAGCCAAACCCTTGACAATCTATTTTCAAAAGCTTTTAAATAAGCATTCCTAAAATACATGGCAACGTCTCTAATAAATCCTAATCAAGATTTCGCTTTATGGGCTGTGCTGCTGTCAGCAGCAACAATTGGGTTCTGGGCAGAACGAACTCCGTGGGGAGCTAAACTATCTGGGGCGGTTGTCACCATTTTAGTAACGTTTATCCTATCCAATCTTAGGATTATCCCACCGGATGCTCCCGCCTATGGTGTGGTCTGGTCTTACTTAGTTCCTTTAGCTATTCCTTTACTACTATTCCAAGCTGACTTGTTTCGGATTGTGCGAGAGGCTGGACCTACTTTAATTGCTTATGGAATTGGTGCAGTGGGAACAATCTTAGGCACAGTAGTGGCTTACTATCTGATTCCTTTAGGAGAGGAAGGTTGGAAGTTGGCAGCAATTTTTTGTGCTACCTATATTGGTGGTTCAGTTAATTTTGCTGCAACCGCTGAAAGCACTGGGTTACGAGCAGGAGATTTACTGAGTGCTGGGGTAGCAGCAGATAATTTAGTGATGACCTTGTACTTTTTAGTGCTGTTTTCTTTACCTTCAATCAAGTGGCTACGGGGAATTTTCCCTACCCAGCGCTCCCATGAGAATACTATTTCTAGCCAGTTTAGTATCTTTGACTCTCAGTCTCGACAACAACTCTCTGTTATGCAAATCAGTTTCGCATTAGCTATTAGTATGACCACTTGTGCTGTAGGTTATGGTCTCGCTAGCTGGTTGGGCTTCAACAAAGGGGGAATTCTGGTAGTAACAGTTTTAATTGTAATGCTAGCGACTGTATTCCCAGGCTATTTGGGTAGGATAACCGCTGCAGAAAAAATTGGCTATCTGCTGATGCAGATATTTTTTGCTGTAATTGGAGCCAGCGCTAATGTGGAAATAGTGCTACGAGTGGGATCAGTTCTGTTTATTTTTGCTGGATTAATTCTCGCCATCCATTTGTTAGTGCTACTGGGAGTTGGACGATTGCTGGGTTTAGATTTAGCTGAATTAGTAATTGGGTCCAATGCTAATATGGGTGGGCCAACTACAGCAGCGGCTATGGCGACAGCACGGCAGTGGGATAAACTAGTTACTCCTGCTATTCTTTGCGGTACTCTGGGTTATGCAGTAGCTACGTTTATTGGTGTAGGGTTAGGAAATTTTCTGCGCTCTTTGGGTTGATATAGTATTTCTATTTGAGTTGTGAACAGAATCCCTGTCTTGATGCAGTCGCTCATGGGGGAAACCCCCAAGACCGCGCTGCATCGCTTAGGGAAAGGCAAAAGGCAAGAGGCAAGAGGCAAGAGTTAATCAACTATATAGGGATTTTTGGTAATGAAAAAAACTGTAATCCTTGTCAGCCATGCAAAGCGCGAGTGAGGGGAACTCCCTGATTGCCTTTACCGTAGCGCCATATCACAAAATCCAAGGCAATTTAGCAGACGAATTCCAGGGTTTCTCCCAAGGCTCACCACCAACTTCTAATCCACATAACTTACTTTCAGCTATCAAAATCGGTTCAACGTTATCCCCACGTCGTTGTTTAAGTTCCAACCTCAGGTGACCTTGCATAGTATCTCGGCAAATGAAATCTAACCCCTGTTCCGTGGGAGCTCTTAGAGGTGTACCAGGTAGATCGGTTGTGCCAGTTAACTCTACTTCATACTCACCATTGCGCCCTTGCATCTGCCAATTTCCCCAAGGCTGGATCTGCCAGCTTACTTCTGAATTCCAGGGCACGAATTCAGAAAATTTACCTTCGTAGTGAATGCCAATCAAAGCAGCAGCCTCTGCCAACCCCATTACTTCCCGTCTACCACCACCAGCAGTCAGAGCCAGGTCTGGTTGATCGGTAAAACTGTTGCAATTGAGCCAAAACCACTTCTTAGGAAAAGCACGACCCCAATTTTTTTCCCCATAGGCCGGGACATTGGTAAAATCATAGAGCTTACCATTCCAATCAATCCAGCCAGTAGCTAAACCGTGAGCCATCAAGATTTGCCATCCTGGTTCAAATATCTGTAAAAACGAAAGCCAGCCAGCAGTTGATTGCTGGGGTTTTCCGAGATCTCCCCAGCCATAAATCGGTTTAATTTCATAGCGCCAATCACAATAGCGTCCGTTGGCTGGGTCCCGAATAAACCCTTGATTCAAGGTAGCTGTAGCCTGATATCCTTCCTTGATTTGATACTCAAATTTATCGGGGTCAAGGTATTGAGGAGTAATTTGTAATTTCGTTTTACCCCAATGTCCTAGACCTAAGGATTCCGATGACCCCCAAAACTGTTCCGGATGGGGAAAGGTACGACACAGATACTGATCATCAGGGCCTAGAATTTGGGCTGAACCACCACTAGAGGGTTGACCACCGATGGGGTCTTCAATGGAATACATAAACGCAAACGTCTGACCACAACTGGGTAACGTCACCCGATAGTACCAACCTTCAAAAAAACGTCCGCTCTTTCCGTCCCAGTGATATCCGCTGTGGGGTGTTTGAAAAGGATGTGCCATAGACTAGGGTTTTGGTAGCTTGGGGGATTTTGCCACTAAATATTATAAAGTCAACCATGAACTCTAACCCTAGAAGGGTTGAAAGTTAGCAGGTTACATGTTGCATGTTGGGCAAATAACCTTAAACTCAATCACCAATAACCTTGGCCAAAAGGCCAAGCTACGCGAACAACCAATAACTTTAAACCTTCAACTTTAAACCTTCAACCAAATAACCTTCAACCTTGGCCTTTCGGCCACGCTACGCGAACAACCAAATAACCTTCAACCTTTAAAATCCCTAATGCCCGATAACAAGGTATTCACACCGGAAATCACTGCTGATGGCTCATTCACCTTCTTTTGTTCAGAAATTGGTGAATCCTATCACAGCCGACAAGGTGCCATAGAAGAAGCTCAGCTCAAGTTTGTCAAACCTTGCCAACTAGCGGAAAAAGCCAAACAGCCAGTGCTACGGTTGTTGGATATCTGTTATGGTCTAGGTTACAACACAGCTACTGCCCTAGCGGAAATTTGGACACACAATCCCCACTGCCATGTCCAACTAGTTGCCCTAGAATTAGACTCTACCGTACCACAAGCTGCGATCGCTCAGGGTTGGCTGAATCACTTTCGTGATCCTATCCCCCAACTATTAGAGGCTCTGGCAACTACTGGACTGCTTGAAACCCAGCAATTGCAAGCTCAACTCTATCTCGGTGATGCCAGAGAGACTATCCAACAGGTGCAACAAGCTAACTTCCAAGCTGATGCTATCTTTCTTGACCCCTTTTCCCCACCCAACTGTCCTCAATTATGGACCCTAGAATTTATTCAAAACTTAGCCCAATGTTGCTCAGACACCGGTAGACTAGCCACCTACTCTTGTGCTGCAGCGGTTAGAATTGCTCTGATCACAGCTGGGTTTGCGATTGGCTCTACCATTGAAGTGGGAAATCGACAACCCGGTACTGTCGCTAGCTTTACTGAAACTGATTTACCTAGCTTATCAATCCGAGAGCAAGAACATTTGGAAACTCGTGCCGCTGTACCTTACCGAGATCCTAATTTATCAGACTCTGCCTCAGATATTTTACACCGACGTCGCCTAGAGCAGCAAAACTCTTTACTTGAACCAACCTCCCATTGGAAAAAGCGTTGGTTGAGAGAGCAAAGGGAATAGGTAACATAGTCATAATACGGTAATTTTTGACTTAATTAGCAATTAATCAGAGTTTAATCGGGAATAATCCTATTTATTCTCCCAATAAATTCATCATTCTTTTCCTGAATTATTAATTCTCTCTCCTGCATCTTTAAAAAAACTGCCAATTTATGACATTGAACTGAAGTCAAGTCTTAGTATGATAGGGATGCAAAGATGGAAGCAAAAAGCTAATCTATGGTTGCAGTAGCAATTCTAGCGGCAGGACGCGGAACTCGCATGAAATCTGACCTGCCCAAAGTCTGTCATCGTTTGGGTTCACAAACTCTAGTGGAGCGTGTGCTCAACAGTTGTGTTTCTATTAACCCCTCGCGAGTGATCGTGATTTGTGGCTATGAGAGTGAACGGGTAAAAGAAAGTCTGAGCGCCTACACGAATGTAGAATTCGTTGAACAGAAAGAGCAATTGGGTACTGGTCATGCCGTCCAGCAACTCTTGCCCCACTTGGCAGACGATACCGGAGACTTACTGGTCTTAAATGGTGATGTTCCCTTGTTGCGTCCCGATACCATTAAACGACTATTAGAAAGCCATCAAGCCCATAACAATGGCGCTACGATCCTAACTGCCCATTTGCCCAATCCCACGGGCTATGGACGGGTTTTCTGTGATAGTAACAATCAGCTGCAACAGATTGTGGAACACCGGGATTGTACTGATGCTCAAAAGCAAAATAACCGCATCAATGCTGGTGTCTATTGCTTCAACTGGTCTCAATTGGCTTTGGTCCTACCAAAACTGTCTGCGGATAATGACCAAAATGAGTATTACCTAACGGATGCGGTTACCATGGTTAATCCAGTAATGGCAGTGGATGTGGAAGTAACCCACGAAATTCTCGGGATTAATGACCGTAAACAGCTAGCCATGGCCGAGCAGATTTTGCAAGAGCGGGTTAAGGATGACTGGATGAAGGCAGGGGTGACATTAATTAACCCAAACAGTATCACCATTGATGAGACTGTCCAATTGCAACCTGATGTCACCATCGAGCCCCAAACTCATTTGCGGGGTAAGACGGTGATTGGTGCTGGTAGCAGGATTGGCCCAGGGAGTCTGATTGAAAATAGCCAGTTGGGTGACAAGGTGACCGTGCTATATTCAGTGGTAAGTGATTCTGTGGTTCAAGATGGCACCCGTATTGGTCCGTATTCTCATCTTCGGGGTAATGCCCAAGTAGGAGAATCCTGCCGTATCGGAAATTTTGTGGAACTGAAAAATACTCAGATAGGCGATCGCACTAATGCCTCTCATCTATCTTATTTGGGAGATTCTACCCTAGGGTCACGAGTGAATATTGGCGCAGGTACGATTACTGCCAATTACGATGGTGTTAAAAAGCATAAAACCGAGATAGGCGATCGCACTAAGACTGGCTCGAATAGTGTGCTGGTGGCACCACTGACCTTAGGAGAGGATGTCACTGTGGCCGCTGGTTCTGTGGTTACCAAGGATGTCCCAAACGATAGCTTGGTGATTGCTCGTAGTAGAAATCAGGTCGTTAAACCCGGTTGGCGATTAAAGACTACTGAAGATTCCAACAGCTGAACAAGGATAAGTGATGGCTGTAAGTTGATCAGGTTGTTGGACAATGAGCTAAATTGGGTGTTTCAAGAGGAGCAATAGGGGTAACAGAACTAGGTGGCAACAAGCTTATGACTAATAACTGCGATAATATTTATTGATAGAAATTAATCTAGCCCTATGACCTGGGAAATTGCTTCTGTTGTTGCTAAATCTGTTGCGCCTATTTTAGGGGGAAAAATTCAAACTAGGCTAACTCCTGCCGATATCCAAAAAGCACTAGAGGAAGCACTAAAAGCTGCCCTAGTGCGAGAAGAACCGTTGGCACCAGAGCAGCGCCTTTTTTATTATTCTGCTCCTGATGCGATCGCGCTTTTTCTGGAAGACTTTTTCCAACATAAAGAAGTACATGAGGAATTACACAAACCCCTCCAACAGGAGAACAAAACAGCATTAACCTCTTTACTTGTGGAAAAATTTAAGCAGGTAGCCTTAAACCATGCCCCCACTCAACCACAAGATAGTTTTATCCTTCCCTGGATGGAAACTTTTGTCAAAACTTATAGTGATAAAACCCGCAGTTATTTACAATTTCAACTAACTAAGGAAAACTATTTCCGGCAAATTTCTAACCAGATTGATCATGTTAAGTTTGCTGGGATGTTGGTAGCTACCCAGGATGGAAACCATTCCCTTAAGCTTGACCAAATTTTTGTCATGCCTGAGGTAGAAGTGTTACATCCTCCCAGTAGTCAGCGACCGTTAGAGTCGTGGGCTTTTCACCCTCAGGTAGCATTACCCGGTAAGCAATGGCAACCATTGCGTACGCAAACGGTAAAAAAAACTCTTGCCCAATATTTATTAGCGGTAAAAACCTGGCAGGCTACCTCTGCTAAATCCCGGAACGTGATACTACTGGGTCCGCCTGGTTCAGGTAAAACCACCTTAATGAATTATGTTGCTGTAATGTTAGCCCAGAAGCAACCAGAAGCAATTGGGTTAGTGCCAGATATTGACTGGCTGCCGATTTTAATTGATATCCGGGATTGGGCGCAGTATTCAGATATCAGTATTCTAGAGTATGCACGGCAGTTTGCTGAAAAAACCCTATTGGTGAAATCCCTGCCTAAAGGTTTCTTTGAACATTGGCTGGAAGATGGACGGACAGTGCTTTTGCTTGATGGGCTTGATCACGTTACAGAACCAGCCAAAGGTGAGCAAGTCGTAGGGCAAATTAAAGATTTTATCCAGCAATTTCCTAACAATTGGGTAATTATAACCTCCGATAACGACCGTTACTCTAACTCAAATACCCCCTGGAATTTTTTCTGGAACCAAGAATTTTATCACTATCAACTTCAGTTATTTGATGACAGTAAAATTGAAGAATTTATTCAGCGCTGGTACTATAGTCAGATTCAAGACAAAGCAGAAGCACAACGACTTAAAGAAAGCCTGAGCAACTTACTATCTGAGCATCAGCAGATTAAAAACCTGGCAATAAATCCCTTATTGTTAACGATTATTACCCTAATTCACCGCTATCATTTCCGATTGCCTTTGGAGCGCTATCAGCTTTATGACCAGGCAGTAGACCTGTTATTAACCTCCTGGGATAATCAACCAGATCTTAGTAATAATCAGAAGCTGAAATATCTGAGATTGAATGATTGTAGACGATTGATGGAACGTCTCGGGTATTGGATGCATACCCAGGAGAGTAAAAAAGAAAAAGATAAAAAGGATAAAAAAGGTAAGATAGTAATTAATCGAGATGAACTGATTGCTTGGTTTGGTAGAGAAATTCAAACCCTGAAACAGATTCAGTTATACGAGGCCAAGGCAGAGGCAAAACGGTTGGTTAATGTAATTAGCGTTCGCGTAGCGGCTCCAAAGGAGCATCGCACTGGCATTCTAACACAACAAGGGCTAGATGGTTACGCCTTTATTCATAAGATATTTCAAGACTATTTGTGTTCTCAAGAAATTATCTATAAAGCCGATAATGAAGGTAATTTTGAGATTATCCTGACTCATATCCAAGACTATCTCCATGACTCCCACTGGCAAGACGTATTGCTGCTACTAATTGCTCAGCTTAAGCCAAAAAAAGCCGCTAAAGCAATTCAGAAAATTTTAAATCATGACAGTGAGTATGAGTCTTGGTTACATCGGGATTTATTATTTGCTGCCACTTGCCTTACCGAAAATCCTCAACCCTTGAACATAGCAGATAATTCATTACTGCAAGAAATTTTAGCAGCATTAGTTACCCTAGCAGCCAGTGATTCACGGCGAGTTGGTTACCAAATTCATCAGCAAGTCTTTCAAATCCTTTCCGACTTGAATCAGACTGAGATTAACCTTGATGTTTTACAACTATTGAAAGATAGAGCAAACTCTCAGAAAGATACACAATCCCAGGAAACCCAAGTCAAATTAAAGCAAAACCAGTTAGGCCAAAACCAATTAGGGCAAAACCCAACACTCCTCAAAACCTTTTTGGCAGGGCTACAGGATAATAATGATACCGTGCGTCACCAGGTCAGTGAGATATTAACTAGTGATAGATTAACTAGTGATAGATTAACTAAATTAGACTCTCCTGACTATTATCTCACTACTACCGATCACACTACTCTTCCAAAAAATCCTCAGAACTCATCACTAAGTACTATTGTCAGATTAGACAATACTTCAGAAAGCTTAGTAAATACACTGCTGAGCTGGCTAAAAGATGACGATGCTACGGTTCGTTCTGAGGCAGCTTTAGGATTAGGTGAATTGGGTCAGGTTTCTGAGCCAGTCGTGAATAGCTTGTTGATGCGGCTAAACGATAAAAATGCTCGTGTTCGTTACTCCAGTATCTGGGCATTGGGCAAATTGAAGCAGGGTCGTAAAACCGTTGTGAGTGCCTTATTGACAAGGCTAAACGATAAAAATTCTCGTGTTCGTTGCTTGAGTGCTTCGGTGTTGGGTAAATTAGACCAGCCTGGTGAAACCGTAGTCAGTGCTTTAGTTACATGCCTCAAAGATAACGATTCTGATCTCCGTTGTGCCGCTGCTACTGCTTTAGGTCAGTTAGGTAATGGTCAGTTAGGGAACCTTTCTGAAATAGTTGTCAGTGCTCTGCTACCACAGCTAGAAGATGAAGATTCTGATGTACGTTGTGCCACTATTAATGCCTTGAGCCAGTTGGGTAATTCTTCACAAGTTGTGATCACTGCCTTGCTGGGGTGCCTCAAAGATGAGGAGTCTGGTGTACGTGGCTCAGCTGCTGAGACCTTGGCTGAGTTAGGTAAACCATCTAGTTATGTCTCCAGTGCTCTTGCACAATGGATTGAGCTGCACCAAGCCTCAGACTATGTGGGTAGTGGGATTGATGCTCTATGGAATTTGGAGATCGCACAGTAGTGGACTGGCACACCTTAAATGTTGCTTTAGAAAAATACCAGGATATAGTTTTCACAAGGGTTTAGCTGAAAAAACTATTACACTATTTTAGCTGTGTCAGTCCAGTAGGTTATTAGTAATTGGTCATTAGTCATTAGCAACTACGATCAGAGTAAATTTAAGTCACCAAAGACTAATGACTATCGACTAAGGATTTCAGCCTCCTGTATCCGTAATTTCTCAGATACCCTTAAATCGGCAAAAATTCCACATCCTTAGTCATATTCAACGTATCCACAATCTTTTCCCCAGTATGATAAGCCCCTAGCAGAACTTCGCTAGTTTTGCCCCATGCGATCGCACCATTAGCATCTAGAGCGATAGCTGCAAAATCTCGCTGATTCTTCCGAGCTTCCTTAAATGAACGCTCCATGGCATTCACCAGGGATGAACCATCAGTGACTCGCACCACAATCCGTGCTGCTAGACACTCTTCCATAATGTCTTCCCCAATACCGGTGCAGCTCACTGCTGCATCAGAAGTAGCGTAATTTCCTGCTGGCATCGCCGAGTCACTGACGCGACCAATCCGTTCAAAACCCTTACCACCAGTAGAGGTCCCTGCTGCCAGATGACCCCGGCTATCTAGTACAACCACACCAATGGTTCCCCGTCGAGCTTCAGAGTTAGTAACCAATTCGTCCTCAGCAATAACTCCCGCCATTTTATGGCTAAAGTTGGCCTGCCTTTCTTGGAGCCACTCTTGTAACCGCAGCTTTGTCATAGGATTGTAAACCGGGAGTTGCAGGTCTCGCAACAATTCTGCAGCTCCATAGTCCGACAGCACGCGGTCATCGGAGCCTTGCAAGGCTTCTGCCAGCTGAATTGGATGCTGCACTCGCGACACATTAATCACACCGCTGAAGCGCTGAGATTGACCTTCCATCAGGGACGCACTCATCCGGATTTGCCCATCTGATTGCAACACCGAGCCGGTGCCAGCATTAAAGCGCGGGTCATCTTCTAAGAGTTGGCAGCCTCGGACAACAGCATCAGTCGAACTACTACCGTTCACTAACAAGGCATAAATCTCCTCAATAATTGAGTGGAGGGACTTGCGAATCGCATCAGCCCCTCCTTTGCCTTTTATAGAACTACCAGCACCACCGTGGATAATGACTTTGGGACACACCGTCTTCACAAACATACACAAGAATGAAGAAAAGATTAAGGATTAAAACATTTAGTGTGAATTATGAGACTCTGATGTGTCAAGTATGAAAATATACAAAACCAGAATAATTGACTAATAAAACTCCTCGATCCACCCCTGGTTATCCTTGATCTCTCATCCCTGCTTCACACCAGATTTCCTTCTGCGACAGCGCTCTGAGCAATATTTAACCTCCTCCCAACAATCTTGCCATTTTTTGCGCCATGTAAAGGAACGTTGACAAACAGGGCAAATTTTTGTTGGCAGGTTTGATTTCAATTGCTGGCGTGTCATATTGGTTTTATTATAAAATATGAATACCTATAATTGTAACAAAACATTAACCTAAATGAAGTTTAGTTAATGTTTTTTACAGAAGTTAATTATATGCCAGGGCAAACCCATCTAAATTCCACACTCCTTATCCAGTAAGGATTTGATCAATTCATGAAAAACAAGACTTGATCCCTGAAATTCTCACCTAGCCTGCCTTTCAAACATCAGATGGGTTTGCACTAAATTATATGCCGGTTAATTAGTAATCGTTAATTAGTAATCGTTAGTTGCTAATCGTTACTTGGTAATTGGTAATCGTTACTTGGTAATTGACCATTTTTTAGTGGGGAATTGTCTATAGCCATGTCCATATAGGTTGTGAAATATCACCGAAGCCGGATGCCCAGAATAACAATGATTTTGGGTATTTTGGGTTTCTGTATGTTATACAACTCGTTTATAAAAACGAAAGCGTTTTTGATACTATTTTTCATACTTATGAGCTGCAAAGTCCTGGGTTTTAGGGATTAGGGAGTAGGCAATTAGGAGTAGGCAATTAGGAGTAAGCAATTAGGAGTAGGCAATTAGGAGTAAGCAATTAGGAGTAGGCATAAGCTAATTGACTCTACATCATTACTAGGAGAAATGCTATAGTGATGGACGAAACCACTCTTCTCACCTTTCCCAAATAATCGATAACAATTAATCAAACTAACAATTAATCAAACTAACAACTACTCAAAGAACCTATGCAACCTATTCGACAAGGCGACGTTATTTTAATTCCTGTAGCGCAAATCAATGGACAACAGTTACCTCACCTAACCCTAGCAGAAGGAGAGGTGACTGGACATTCTCATCGCATCAGTGATGGTGTTGCTAAGTTATACGAAAAAAATGGCATTCTTTATCTACAAGTTCTGTCAGAAACAGCAACTTTAACTCACGAAGAGCATCAGCAAATTGAGCTTCCCCAAGGTAGCTGGATGGTGCGAATTCAACGGGAATATGAACCTCAAGGATGGCGATATGTTGCTGACTAATATCATCTGCGGTTGACTTTTATATTGCAAAGGCAACAGGCAACAGGCAACAGGCAACAGGCAACAGGCAACAGGCAACAGGCAACAGGGAATAGGGAACTTCTTATCCAAAATCCTCATAATTCATTTAGGAGCCCTAGTGAAACTTGATAACTTGTAACCTGAAACTTGTAACCTGAAACTTGTAACTTGTAACTTGTAACTTGTAACTTGTAACTTGTAACTTGTAACTTGTAACTTG
>NZ_CEYLVT010000114.1:0-8392 GCF_982860115.1 Moorena sp. | reverse complement strand
TAACTTACCAATTACCAATTAACGATGTCCCTGAATACATAGTAATTAACCGAACTGTTCACACAAGTTTTGATCCTTAAACCTTTTCTAGTCTAACCAAAGCATTGTAGTCTGGAATATCTACTTCAGGCGATCGCTTCCCTTTATCCAATAGCACATTTCCTTCAGGCCAATGTACCTGTAAATTTCCTGGTGTAATCGGTGCGATATGGATCTTTCCTTGGAATTGACCCTGTTGATTCCTCAGAATTACAGCATCGCCATGGTTTAATCTCAGTTTTTTAGCATCCACCCGACTCATCAGCACGGCCTTTCGCTTTGCCCCAGTAATGGCATCTTTCTGTTCTTGCACCATGCTGTTAAATTGTTTACCTCGCCTGGTTGCTACCAAGAAATGACCTTCTGGCAGTTCTAGCTTCGGTGGAGATAAAGGGGAAAAATGGGCTAAACCATCCGGTGTGGGGAAATTCCAGCCAAAGCAAAGATGGGAACCGCCATACTGGAACTGATCACCGGCTTCCTTAAGATGTTGGATACCAGCATACTGGGGGATAACCTGGGCAATTTCTGCCCGAATCGCGGCTGTGCTATCAAAGTTTAATTTATCTGCTAAATCCGGACGAACTCGCCGTGCTAGTTCCATAAAAACTTCCCACTCCGGACGGGCTTCCCCAATCCGAGGGCCAGGAATTTCTGGACTGAAAATCACCCGTCTCTCGGTACTGGTTTCAGTTACTCCCCCTGGGATTTCGTAGCGAGTCGTGGCGGGTAACAAGACTACGGTTTCTCCAGGTTCTACTAACATTTGACTGGAGAGGACAATATCCATATGGACTCTCAGAGGGATTCGCTGTAGTGCCTCTTTGATATATTCTGGTTCTGGCAACACCTCCAGGAAATTGCCTCCGACGGAAAACAGTGTATCCAACTCCCCTGAATGGGCAGCATCAATCATTTCCGCTGCTGTTAATCCTTTGGTGGTGGGGACCTCAAACTGCCATTGTTGGCTGAGCTTAGCAGCATTTTCTGGAGTAATGGGCTTGCCAGCAGGAAAAACCGTGGCATAGCATCCCATTTCTGCTCCTCCTTGCACCCCAGAGTGACCCCGAATCGGCATTAACCCACAGCCTTCTCGACCAACAAACCCTTTTGCTAAGGCTACGTTAATGATGGCTCGCACATTATCTTCGCCACACTGATGTTGGGTAATACCCATGCTCCAGACAAACACAGCTTTATCAGCTTCAGCTAGCATCTTGGCAAAGGCGTACATGTGTTCACGGGAAGTACCGGAAAGCTGTTCTAGTTCTTCCCAAGATTGGTTAGCTAGGGTTGCTTTTAATTGCTCAAAATTAGTCGTATGATTTTTGATGAAGGATGAGTCTACCCAATGGTTAGCAATCATCTCCTTAAGGGTGCCATTGAGGAATGCCATATCCCCACCCATGTTGATTAAAAAGAAGTCTTCGGCAAATTTAGTACCAAATAACGCACTTTCGGGAATCGAAGGCACCCAATAGCGTTCCATACCTGGTTCTTGGTAAGTGTTAATTACCACGATTTTGGTACCAGCCTTCTTAGCCCAGTGGAGATACTTAACGGTAACTGGCTGATTGTTGGCAACGTTAGAGCCAATAAATACTAATAAATCTGTGCCAATCCAATCTTTATAAGAACAAGTAGTAGCTGCTACTCCTAATCCCCCTTTAAGTCCAGCAGTACTGGGAGAATGGCAGATGCGAGCAGCATTATCTATATTATTAGTCCCGATCGCTCGCACTGCTTTTTGGGCAGCGTAGTAGGTTTCATTTACTGTACCTCTACTGGTTAGATAAACGCTGAATCGGTTGGTGCTGGTGTCAATAGATGAAGAGAAACTCTTCCGTAGGGAATTGCTGATTAATTCCAGTGCTTTATCCCAGCTAATTCGACGGAATCCTTTCTCCCCTCGTTGCCGCATCATCGGGTAAGGAAGCCGTCCCAAATCCCGCAGTTGGATACTTTTTTTCCTCTGAAGCTGGGAGACATCTGCTAGAATTTCGGGGTCAAATGCTGCCATGGTATTCATCCGCAACAACCGCAGCCGGACATTACAGACATGGACGCCATCAAGAGTCCAGTCTTTCATACCAGTAGTTCCAAGGGCACAACCATCGCAGACTCCTTGATTTAAGATATCCCAAGCATAGGATAACTGGTCTCGGTTTTCCCAAGCTGCTCTGAAGACTTCCCAATAATTGTTCGGGTATTGTTCACCAATACCGAATGGTTTCCAGTTTGCCCAGTGGGAAGGAGTCCAGCGTTTTTTTGGTTGACGCAGCATGAGTTTGGAGTAACGTTAAAATCTGGGTACTTGATCACATTACCATAAACTTTAGCAGACAAACTATTACGGAATATTAATTTTTTATCTATTACTAATTAGAGCGAGTAAAGGAGAGTTTAGGACATATTTTTTGTGGTTAAAGCGAACAGGTAATAGGGAACAGGCAACAGCGAATCGAAATATGTATTAACCGTCAGCTGTCAGCTATAATCCTGAAAATAAACCTGTTTCAGGATAATTTAATAATTCGAGATTATATCGAATTTAAAGTCTGGGTAAAAGCCCATCATCTTTCCAGAATAGAGATTAGCAACAAAGCTCCTCAAATAGCTTAGCCATTCCCGTAGCGTGGCCATTACCATAGGGTGGCCCAAAGGCCAAGGCCAACGGCTGATATCTGAATGCTTACTCTTAACCTTTACTTCGACTGCTATACAAAAGATTGGGAGGCACGTATCCTATGCCTAAAAAATTTGTAGCACTATTAGATACTATTAGATAAGATTACCAAAATGATAAAACTACCGATAAGGTCATATAGCAGTTCTCAATTGGGTATTGAAAACTGCTATCAACCAACTATGAATCAGCACCGTAGCAAAACTAAATCCCAAGTCTGGGTATTGGAAAACAGCCAAGTGCGATCGCGTTTAGATCAACTGGCAACAGAAGAACCCTTGGAAATTCGCCTGACCTCTGCCCAGAAAACCGTTGCGGTGACCATGCGCACCCCAGGGGCAGATTTTGAACTAGCAGCAGGGTTCCTCTATAGTGAAGGAATTGTAAAGGATCGGGATGATATTCAACGGATTAGCTACTGTGTGGATTCTAATCGAGATGGTGAGCAGCGCTATAACATTGTGAATGTGACCCTGAGGGAGGAACTGACTCCAGATTTGCAACCCCTCGAACGCCACTTTTTTACCAGCAGCGCCTGTGGAATTTGTGGAAAAGCCAGTCTTGAGGCACTACGGTTGCGAGGGTGTTCAGTGATCTGTGATCCTATGGAAGTCAGCACTGAGGTAATTTACAGCCTTTCGGAACAGCTGCGTTCGGCTCAATCAGTGTTTTCCACAACAGGGGGAATCCATGCTGCTGGGTTGTTTAATTCCCAAGGAGAGTTACTCTCGTTACAAGAAGATGTAGGACGTCACAATGCTGTGGATAAATTGGTGGGTTCAGCCTTATTAACTAATCAACTGCCCTTAAGCGATCGCATTGTGATGGTAAGTGGGCGCTCTAGTTTTGAAATTTTACAGAAATGTCTGATGGCTAGGGTACCAATTGTTTGCGCAGTATCTGCGCCCAGCAGTCTAGCGGTAACCCTAGCGAGAGAGTTTGGGATTACTCTAGTGGGATTTCTGCGGGGAAAACGGTTTAATGTTTATTCTGGGAAAGAGCGTATTTGCAGTTTTTTTGATCATGGTTGATATGTCAGCATTCAGCCGTCAGCTTAAAGCTCGCGCTGTATCGCTGATTCAAAAGCTGTTAAGTGTAACTTACCCTATTCAAATAGTATGCCCATAGCCCATAAGCTGATAGCTGAATGCCTGGTTGACTGACAAAACTATTCAACAGCGTAGTGGTACGTTTGTATTTTGAATGGATTAGACAGTAAATCAATACCTAGTTTGGTGCGGGTAAGGCAGGCAGGATAAAAGCCGAAGCGGCTCGAATGACAGCGGAACGTTCTTTGAAAGGAACGCGACCCCCTGGATAGGTTGTATATTGCTGACAAAATTCTACTAATTCTGTCGCTGATTCAGTCGTTGATAATCCACTTAGAATAAAAGTGAGTCGGTCAGGAGCAGCTAAAGTCACATTGCAAGGGCGACTACAGGCAGCCATACAGCGAACCGGCTGAAGATGAACGGTATCTTGTAAATTTCGGACAGCTAGTTCAGTTTGGAGTTGGTTGATAAAGTATTGGCCTCCTGACAAACCGCCTCGGCTTTTTTCTGTCGCAGAAAATCGACAAAGAGAACAGACGAATAAAGTTGCTGGAATCATTTTGAATAGAAGTGAAATCAATCAGTGAGTTTAACTTGAGCAAGGCTGAATCTTTGAGGCCGGGGATACCGCCCCCAAGGATGATTAAGTCATAGGTGAATCCACTCATGAACGCACTAAATTATCGTTGTTTTGCTCAAAAGCCATGTTTTGGGGGGACACCCCAGGGGATGCGGCCCGCACAGCCCGGAACATGCCAAAGCGACACAATCCCGCCCCAAAGGCTAGTCGCATCAGCAAGAAGGTGGGCACTTCCCGCAGGGACTTGATGAACCCGACAAAACCAAATTTGAGTAATCCGCCTGGGCGGACAAGGCCCTGCCAGATAGAATCCAGCCAGGCGGGGAGGGTTTCCTGAGTCCAATCAGCAGTGGCCACCTGGCCTGCGACCAGCCCCGTCGCCTCCAACTGTTCTGAAAAGCCTTCAATGCTGGAAAAGGCCGGGTGAGACCATTGATCCAGCAGTTGTCGCATCACCGGACGCTCCCACCAGTTCAGGGGTTTGCTTCGGTCGTCCCGCTGATTCCAGTCGGCAATGACCAGAATTCCACCCGGTTTCAGAACCCGCAATAGCTCTTTGGCAAACTGCGCCTTGTCAGCTATATGTGGGCCTACCTCGATCGACCAGACCACATCAAAACTGGCATCGGGGAATGAAAGAGCCAGGGCATCATCGACCTGAAAGTGGGCATTCACCCCAGGCGGTGTCAGTTCTTGAGCACGTCTGACTTGCTGAGGGCTGATGGTGATTCCCGTGACGGCAAAACCACAGTCCTGCGCCAGAATGCGACTGCTGCCGCCAATGCCACAGCCCACATCTAAGACCGTAGTACCGGCAGAAAGCTTGTCTAACCCACCCCAAAGCACCATTTCATGCACAAAATCTGACTTGGCTTGGAGAAAATCCTTTTTGCGGGACGGAGAGCCGTAGTGCCCCAGGTGGATATGTTCGCCCCAGTAGAACTCTAAAATGCCATCATTCGTCCAATCGTCATAGGAATTGGCAACAGAATCAGGAGATTGATAGCGACGAGGCGTGAGGAGATAAAGCGCAATCCCGACTATCAGGAGTGCCAGTAAAATTCCCAGCGTAGCAACTAACACATTCATTTAGATTAAACCTCAACCTTCAATACTTCTGCCTTCAATATCTTTAACTGTTGCACTGTTCGTTTCTCCCTTACTTTCACAACTGGAGGCTGAACTCGGCATCGCCTCGGTGGCTTGCCGAAAAGATGCGTTCGCGCAGCGTCCCCTTTGGGGAATCGAAACCAAACGTTCTGAGGCAGCATCCCACAGAAGGAATTGGGAGCAGTCCAGCAGATTTCTGATTCGCAGGGTCTTTACATCCGAGAGCAGATGGCTATTTTCACGATAACAAGCTGCAAGATGGTAATTTGGTATTCTTTCGCAGAGATGATGAATAGTGTGATAGCCGATGTCTGCCGTAAACCATCTGAGAACGGCGGGTAATTCTAAATAACTGGTGCCCTCAACTGCACCGAGAACATAGTTCCAGCCTGCTGTTTTGTGAGCATACGCACCCTCAAAAATATGCTGCACAAAAAAGATCCAGATGAAAATTGTTGCAGAACAACTGAGTGTAATAGAGTAAATACTCCAAAACAGCCCAACTCCCCATAAATGGCTCAGGAAAATCCAACCACCAACCACACAAATGTTGTTAAACAGTAGATCCCAATATTCAGCAACGGACTGCCAATGTTTCGACTGATGAGCAGAGACGGTTTGCCCTAAGTTAAACCCTGAACCCTGCTTCAAATCCGTGAATACATGATGGATGAAATCATAAACTCCCATGATTAAAACTAACCTGGGCTTGATGACCAGATAGAAAAAGCCCCCTGGAATCGCCATCAATGGATGTCGCAGGACTTCATACAGTCTTTGCTTGAACGGATCGAGCTTAGAAAACTCCTCAGTGGATAAGAAATCGGCAACGCCCCGATATCGCTCCCAGTCGCCATTGGTTTTGTGATGGTAGGCATGATCTCTCGACCAGGCATATTGGGGCATCGCGTTGATCACACCCAGCAGAAACCCCATGATTCGGTTCATTGATTTTGACCGAAACAGAGAATAGTGTCCGCAATCATGCATCAATGAAAAACAGCGCAGGGAGAAAAGAATTAGCAGCGCAATAATCGGGGGTAGAAGCCACAGCGAAATCGATGCTGCTTTCACAGCCAAGAGCCATAAAAGAACATAAGGGACAACGGTATTGAGAATTTGATAGGTTGCCCGTAGGTTGCTGCTCTTCATGTATGGCATCAAAACAAAGTCAGTTTTTCTGAGCAGATGCGGTGGTTTTAGTTGCCGGGAAGATTCACGTTTTACAAAGGGATGAACCGATGTAGAGATCTGTCCAGTATGATACAGATAATACTTGAGCATAATGGGTCTCAATTCAGTGATACATTGGGATTAGTTGTGCTAGGCAATTCTCGTTCCGAGACGCTACGGGATTATTCCGAGACACGCTTCTTGATCGCCCGTCAGGGTTACTGCACCCCTCCTGCTTCAAGGTACAAACGGCTGGGTGAAACTCGTCCCAGGTTTTACAAACTTGCTCGTAACATTTTTGTAGAATTCAAGGCAGCAAAAACTGACATCATTAACTGCACGATGCAGCATCATGAAGATTCATTAGTCTGAGTCATGAACTGAGATGGGTCGAAATCACAGTTGATAGGGAAACCTCTGCAATTTGGGTTTGATTCTATACAGAAACAAGACCAATTCCCCAATTGCAAATTAACTGCGTTGGCGAAGCCTGTCGGAAGGACATCGCTATCTAAAAACTGCTGCTCTTTTTTTTAAAATGCAGGCAGTCACCCCTCTATCCAAAGGACTCAGTTCAAATGTGTTGTTCAAATTCAGTTACAATCGCAATCGCTTCCGAGCTTCAGGAAAGCTTCCCTCAGAATTGAATTGAAAAAATACTGGATTGACCATCATCCGTACCTCGCAGATGTTGCAGAACATGGACTTTTTATCGGCGGGCATCCTGACTGAGAGCGATAACGTCTCCTTCACAGTTGCGGTACAGCGTGGGATTCTCACCCAACTTTCCCCGTTTCTTCTAGCGGCTGATCCCCACTAAAACCGATAAGTCATTTTATAGCATACTACATTTTCTTGCTTAGAAACATGTATAGCCATTTTCAATCGCCTGAGGTACAGATTTGAGAGGTGGCTGCCCACCGCACCGCCACCTCTTGCCAGCGTTCCTGAAATAGTCTGTGGAGTAAAGGCCCGACTAAATCAACGGTAGAGGGAAAATCCTTGTATTCAATCTTTTGATTACCATAGAGGGGTTCAACAGCGCGGTGATTCAGTGGAATTACCCAGCCAGAAAAGTCAGTCATGGAGTGTTAACGATTAAATCACAGACTGGCGACGGTTCACGATGCGCCAAAGCAATAGGCTATGGACAATTGTAATTCCTCCAGACCAAATCAAATGTTTAACAAACAACTTACCCACAATCTCCCAACCCATTCGATGCCCATCTGCTAAGACTGGATAAGCAAACAGAATTAATCCTTGATACAGTGCAAATCCCAAAAGTGAGGCGATCGCCATCCATCTCAAATATCTACTAAAGGAATCCCGACACCAACCTGGCCACCAACTTGCCGCAACAGCAGCCAACAGGGTACCGATTCCCATCAATGCTCCCCAGGTGAAAGCGGTGGATGTTAGGGGATAGCCCCGCAATCCAAATCCAATAGCTTGATTGACCAACCAAACTAGCAACGCTACACCCACAGCCCGTTGTCGAGACAAGGTCGCCCCACTCATGCTTGCAAAGGCAGCTAGAGGCGCGTGGGCATAAACCCCATTACTCGCAACTCCCACTACAAGTAAGGTGAAAGGCCAAAACCTTCCATTTGCTATGAGTCTCCAAGCTTGAGCTGTAATGTTTGGGTTAGATGTACTACTTTGATAAGTTTTCATGGGAAAGGCTCTGTAATTATTTGTTAGAGTCGATGCCTGGTATTACTCAGGGCACCTCTCCTTCAAATCTGGGCG
>NZ_CEYLVT010000113.1:0-24052 GCF_982860115.1 Moorena sp. | reverse complement strand
TATGAGGTTTGATATGAGGTTTATGAGGTTTGATATGAGGTTTATGAGGTTTGATATGAGGTTTGATATGAGGTTTTATATGAGGTTTTATATGAGGTTTATGAGTTGAAAAATACTTTTAATTAGAGTTAATCTTTATAGTCAAGGAAGTAAACTTTCCTTACTTGAATACAATTACGAGTTGTGATTCTGATCAAAAAAACGTAAGCATATGCGCTACGCGCACGCTGCGCGAACAGCAGTCAGCACTCAGCAGTCAGCTTTATGACATAGGCCACAAGTCCTGTGACTTAACTCAGCATTATTCCAATGCTTACCGATTTTATTCAAAAGCTGTTCGGTGTAGCTTGCCCTATGCTCATAAGCACATCAAGTAGTGTGGCACAGGCTAGAAGCCTGTGACTGATAAGCTGATAGCTGATAGCTGATAGCTGAATACTTACAAAAAAACTCATGCCCAAGCATGTCTAGCACGTACTAACCAATCTGTTGCTGTGGGAACAGGTCAAACGAGGAGGCATGAGATTCAGTTCAAATGTTCTGCAATTGTGACATGCTCCCATCCCATTCGGACGGATTGCCAAGGGGTTTGATTTCTTGGGGTAGTGGTTTTCGCCACAGGGGTTGGGGGTGGCGAAAAAGACGGTGGCACCCATGGTGGATAAGGTGTCTCGGCTTTATGAGCAGGGTGCGGATGATGTTCGCATTGAGACTTACCTTTACCATTGGTGGCGGTGGGTAAGAAGTGGGGTGGATGGGGTTAGTCTGTTTGGTTTTGGGTTGGATGCTTTCAAGTATATTTCAACAGACCACAGAGGCAATCGCTCTCGGTTGGCTGTTTTTGCCTTCCGATACGCACCGATGATTACCAGATCTGTGGTGCGTTACGTTTGATGATGCTGCTGGCGAATTCCTGAAACTAAAATTAGGCCGTAATCCGCTCCCCTCTACCTTGGTTGGGAGAGGGGCAGGGGGTGAGGGCAGATGAGGCTTCATTCTCTGTTTGCATTATACACTCCTTATACCGCATTATTCGACTCGCCTCCTAAATGTTTCGTCATTGTTATCAATGAACTCTGCCTTCCCATTCTTAAACAGACCGGGGGGTTGAATACCACTTTTTCCTAGGAAATTACGCCCTAACATGTTAAAACAATTTACCGACAAACCCATCGTGCCAAGCACACCACGGTAACCGGGTTTTTTGAACTGAAAACTTGATTACTCGTGAAACAAACCTTTGTAATAGAACATAAACGTGGGCTAATAAACCCAGACTTTATTGATTCTAAACTCAGAGGAAAGAAGCCAACCAACTAAATCCTTTTGGAATGCCAGATGGGTGACTCCATAAACTTTCTTTATTGACACGGTTCTGTGCTACACTTCTAACGGCAGCGGAACCGCATTTCTAACCATCTTGATTGATACTCTAGTAAATAATTGATTATGGTCCATCTACGAACAAATGTCGGGAGATTCTTTCTACGGATCTCAATACTCACTCTCTTTTTTGTTATTTCAAACCTGGTTTTCCACATCCTGCCCGCGCAGGCGGATAATTATAATTATGGCCCTTGGGTTGAACAACTAACCAGTGCAGGAAAAAAACTTAGCCCACGTCATGTCTATCAGGTTTATAACCATCCCGCATTCGATCCCACACAAGAGCTTACTAACTATTCATGCCGCGACCAGACCGCTTTTGTTGAAGTGACTTGGTACTCTGAACAAGAAACGGCTGGTAATGGGCAAAGGTTTGATCCCATCAACCCTCCAGGACCACCCTTCGGGTTTAAGGAGACTTATCCCATTCAGGATGGGTGGAAGTTAAAATTCAACACACCCGATTACATCAAGGAAGGAGAAATTAAACAGGTTTCCTTTTCCGATGATGCTATCGATCCTAACGAGGATGCCTATTGTGAACATCTAGTTATTGCCGATGACATTGGACCAATGGAGTTATGGTCTGGTTTTAAGAAAACTAATGACAAGGACGATGTCGGGGAGACCTTTAACGAAGCAAAGTTCCAATACGATAACTTTGAAGGAGGCTTATCACATCATTTCACGGTAGAACATCCCATGAATGGGCATTTTGCAATTACTAAAGAGTTTTATGCCGCTGTTCCTAATGACGAAACCGTTTTGATAGCAGAATTAAATAAACACCAGTATTCGGTAAATACTGAATCGGACTTGAACTATACCTATTTTCCTTTGGGTTCCGTTACTGCACTAGGTGGTAGCACTTTTCCAGCTCTCAAGGGTGGTCTCTTCGGAGAACTTACTATTGAACCACATGCTATCCGTAACCCCCACTGGCATTTTGAGTATGCCGAGGCCGGTTTTTGTTATCAAGGTCTTGGTCAAGTCGGGGTGATTGTTCCCAAAAACACCATTCCTGTTTTTCCGCCTATTAATGGGATTCCTTTTGTAACCGACAATATCACTGAGGAGATCTTCATTAAACCGAACGAGATATTCCTTTTCCCTCAGGGGTCTCAACACTACTTGCGGAATATTGGTAACGAAGTGTTTAAATGCATGCTGTTCTTTCCTAAAGGCCTACCCCTTAACCCTCTTGCTTTGCTTACCATTAATTTAAACGACATTGTGAACAATACTCCTCTAAAAGTGACGGGTACTATGTTTAACACTGATGTTAATGGTGAAACGGACCGGAAGTTTACCGCAAAGAATATTGCTGCAGCTGCCGAAAAATCCATTGTGTCCGACCAGCAAGGTCCTCAACCCATTCTGTTGGTTGAGTCCTGTTTGGGGAATAAACCTTCTGTTAACTATCCCGTTTGTGAATTTCAAACTAACGATTGGGAAACCTATTTAGAAAACAAAAACTAAGTATCACAAGACTAGTATATTGTGTTGAACTTGTATTCGCGAGGTTGATAATTTCATTAACCTCTTTTTTTTTTTTTATTTTATAAATAATCTGTTTTCCCGGCCTGTTACTAAACTGAAACCTTAGACCTACTTCCCTTCTATTTGGTATTTATAGGTGTACATACTTTCTGAAAGGGTTATTCAATCAGATTATGTAAGGCTGTATTCATCTTTTGCTCTCAGGACACGGCGACCGGCTCCTTTTATTGCTTCTTTGATAGTATCGATTCCCATTTGCCCACCCTACTTAAGCTTGCGTAGAATCGCTCGAATCGGGGTAGGGTGGGCAAATACATGTCATCATGGGCAAGGCAATAGGCAAGAGGCTTGGGTGCAAAAGTTGTATCAATCTCCATACTTTAATGCTTAATCCTATATCATCTGGTACAGCTAAAAATCAATAAAATAGCAACATCTTCAGCAAAACTCTACCGATAAGAAAATAGCTATATTAAATTCCTGATGCCCGGCAGTATTTACTAGCACTGTAAGGGTAAACAAACCGTAAATATACTGCCTTGGTTTAACTGCGATCGCACTTTCACACTCCCTCCCATCCCCTCAACCAAAGTCCTGACAATAGATAGTCCCAAACCCGCGCCACCAGTAGAACGAGTTCTAGTTTCATCGACCCGATAGAAGCGGTCGAAAATACGGGCTTGTTGTTTTAAAGGTATACCAATACCACGATCACAGACCTCAATTCTGCCACGGCCATCCACCTGAGTTAACTTAACCGTGACTGGTTTATCGACACTAGAGTATTTGACGGCATTATCAATCAAATTCAGTAGGACTTGTTTGAGGCGATTGATATCAGCTTTGACCCAAATCCCAGGTTTATTACTCTCTACTTTAATAACTCGCTTACTATATTGTCTTGCCATCTCAGCCACCTCTTGGACCAAGTCATCTAGGACAAAGGATTCTAGATTGAAGTGTATATGACCACTATCGGCTCGTGCTAAATCCAGTAAATCCTGCAACATTTGCACGGTGCGGTCAGCTTCTGAAGAAGCAATTTCTAGGGCTTCGCGCTGAGGTGGACTCAAATTAGCACCGCGACGTAAAGTACTTTGGACATAACCAGAGACTAAGGTTAAAGGAGTGCGCAATTCATGGGATACATTGCTAACAAATTGCCGTTGATTTTCTAAGGCATCATTCAGACGCACGAGCATTTCGTCAAAGGTTTGTGCCAATTCTCTAACTTCAGTGGGAGCATTATCTAGCTGTATTTGCACATCTCCCAAATCATCAGCAGAAATACTCTCAGTTAGCTGACTCATCAACTGTAGTGGTTGGAGCGATCGCTTAATATAGAATGCGATCGCAATACACATCCCTCCAATAGCCAGTGCTGTAGCAATCCCCAGACTCCGGATCAGCTGCAAAAACATCTTTTGATCACTAGTAATGTCTTGGGCAATGTAAAACTTACCAAGATTGGATTGCTTAACTTCCAAACTAGTGCCGCAAACCACCCAGTAGCTGCCATTTACTTCCAAGACTTCCGGCATGGGCGGTATCTGTGGCAAATACTTTGGAGACGTCAGAGTTTCAATCACCTCTAGCGCTTCAGATTGAGCAACAATACCATCTTTGGGATGCTTTACCCAGAGTAGGGTGTTACTATTGCTGAGTTTATCAATTGCTTTTTGCATTCCAGTTTCCATGGTAACCATATCGCTATAGATTTCCACATCCTGGGGGAAGCGCTCTGCAATATAACTAATACTCTGTTTGTGAGTAGAAACCAGAATATCCTGCATTTTCCAGCTGGTCCAAATTGCCAAACTCCCCATACCTAAGGCTGAAACCGCCGCAATTCCTAAGGTTAGTCTTACCCGTAGGGAACGTAAATCAAGATTTAGGTAGGAGTTATTCAAGAATTTTTCCAGCAAACGGCTGGGGAACTTCATCAGTGTTTGTAAGAATATTTATATTAATATTACTGATTATTAGTTTTACAGAACAATCTGAGAAATTACTGATAGACTAGTTAAAATCAGATAACTAATATCTGCTTTCGTAGGATGGGGATTGTCAAGCTCGGATAATTGGGAATTGGAAATTGGTAACTATAATTACTATCGAGCGATAACTACTGGACTAAAAACACTACCGATATCGCACTACCCATTACGGTGTTTGACATTGATATAACCTCACAAGCTCTTATAGTAAACTTTAACATACATGCTGTCTTCGTTGCGCGTAGCTCTATAACACTACGGATAACACTATCCCAATAAGTAAATAGGATCTGATTGAGGAGACCAGTCTAAGGTTAGTAAAAGTAAGTATCTTCTGGTAGCCGAGTAAAAAGCCACCGTGTTGAACTGGATTTATTTAACTCCCTATCGGGATTTATTTTATTTGATAAACATAGCCCAATTATGAGTATCGGTAATCGGTAAAATAACGTATATTTATACTATCTACCAATGGTAATTTATTTGTGAACAATAACAAGTGGTGAGAGGCTTACCTATCACCCGCTCATGACCTGACGCCATGACCTGATCTAAGGTTGAGTATATTAGTAACCATTCAGCGGTCAGCTTATTTTATTCAAAAGCACCGATTGGGCTACGCGCAAGCTGCGCGAACAGTAGCGTGGGCTTTGGCTTCGACGCTGTGATGTAAGGCATAAGCTGATAGCTGATGGCTGATAGCTGATAGCTGAATGCTTACGTATATTAGACCTCTTGCACAAGTCCAAAACTAGTCTCCATAATCCTTCCGAGATCGGATATCCGAAGTTTTCTACTGCTGTAAGAAGTCTAATTTCTAGTTCTATCCATATGCCGTTCTAGTCATTACCGACAATTTAATTATGAAACGTTTTGGAAATTTACTGCTAATTTTGTCAGGAATCCTAATGGCGGGTGAAGCCTCAACTGCCTTAGCTAAGTCTCCCAAAATCGGGGAATCGGAACCGATCCAACACAGAAGTGAACCTCTAACTGTCTCAGATGCAGGGGCTACTGAGGTTTCTGACATGTCAGAGTATACTGAAGTTCCTAGGTTGGGGGATATATCTGAGACTGAATTACCGACTACCGATGCCCCTACCGAAACTTCCGATACTGGTATACCTATACCTATAAATCCTATAGATATAGAAGAGCCATTACCGAATAATTCCACTGAAGACACTAAGCAGCCAGATACCTTAGTGGATACGGAGGTTCCAGAAACAGACAGCTCTACGACAACTGTACCTACAATAGACTCAGAAACTGCGGATACAGAGGCAACGGAAACAGAAACTGCGGATACAGAAACTCCAGATACAGAGGCAACGGAAACAGAAACTGCGGATACAGAAACTGCGGATACAGAGGTAGAGAAAGAAGAAACCACAACGGCTGAAGACGCTGAAGAAAAAGACCTGGAAGCAGAAGCTGAAGAACTCAGCCCAGAAGAACTGGCAAAACAGCAAAAACTTATTGAAGCCGATAGACTTTATCTAAGTGGAGATATAATTGGTGCTGAACAACTATATCGTGAAGCAAAGAATCCTTTTGATAATCTAGAACCAGTTCAAAAACTACCGGAGCCAATTTACGAAACCACTCAACTCTCTCCCGCTGGTGGAGTGTACTGGCGTAACTATGAGTCAGGGTTAGAAAAGAATTTAGAAAGTAAAATTCTGATTCCCCTCAAGTTTTTAGTAGAGCAGCAACCAGAATTTATTCCCGGTCATATACGCTACGCTCAAGCTCTAAAAGATTATGAGCGGCTTGATGAAGCCTTAGTAGTTTTAACGCAAGCTAAAAATCTATATCCCCATGAGCCGGAATTAATCAAGGTAACCATGGCAATGCTAGCAGAGTCAGAAAATTGGTTTGAAGCATCTCTGGTAGCTCGTGAATTTGCCCTGTTTAATACTGAGAATCCTCAATCGGAAGAGTTTCTTCAGCTCGCTGATCAGCATCTAGACCGCCACATTTCCCATCTCCGGAATGAAATTACCGGTAATACAATAATGAATGTGATCACTGGAACATTAGGTTATGTTTTTACTGGTAATCTCTTTGGTCCCCTGTCGGCAATAGAGTCAACTGTATTAATGCTTCAGGGAGAATCAGGCATTGGGAAAAGAATTGCTAAGCAAGCACAAAAGCAATTACCGATGCTAGAAGACGAAGAAGTGCTGGAGTATGTGCGGGAAATGGGAAATGAACTTACCAAGGTAACAGGTCGCGATGAGTTTAACTACGAGTTTTTTGTAGTCATGGATGACCAACTCAATGCTTTTGCTCTACCAGGAGGTAAAATATTTATCAACGCTGGGGCTATCCTAAAAACCAAGTCCGAAGCAGAATTAGCTGGTTTACTGGCTCACGAACTCTCCCATGCTGTCTTATCCCACGGTTTCCAGTTAGTAACTCAAGGTAACTTGACTGCTAACATTACCCAATTTATACCCTATGGTGGCACTGCTGCTAATTTAATTGTACTTAACTATAGCCGGAATATGGAACGTCAGGCTGATGATTTAGGAACTAAAATTCTTGCGGCTAGTGGCTATGCAGCAGATGGATTGCGCAATTTGATGATTACACTGCATGATCAAGGTGGACCAAAACCCTTATTTCCTTGGCTTTCAACTCACCCAGAGACTAAAGAACGGATTAATAATTTAGAAGCTATAATCGACAATAATGGTTATAACCGTTATACCTATGAAGGTGTGGAAAAACACCTAGAGATTCAGAAGCGAGTTGCTCAACTTCTGAAAGAATATGAGGAAAAACAGAAGGAAGAAGAAGAGGGAAAACAGGCTGAAAAACAAAAAGATGACCAGCAGCAAACACAGGAGCAAGAACAGGAACTAAAACAACAAGATGAGCAGGAGCAACTACAGCAGCAAGAACAGGAGCTAAAAGAACAAGACGACCAGGAGCAATTACAGCAGGAGTAAGCATATACGCTATGCTCACACTGCGCGAACAGCAGTCAGCAGTCAGCAGTCAGCAGTCAGCCATTCCCGTAGCGTGGTCATAGGCCAAGGCTCAAGCTAAGTGAACAGCTTATTTTATTTAAAATTACCTCAAGTAGGGTGGCCACAATCCCCTGATAGCTGATAACTGATAACTGATAGCTGATAGCTGATAGCTGATAGCTGATAGCTGATAGCTGATAGCTGATAGCTGAATACTTAAGATCACATTGCTTCAAGTTCCTTACCTTTGGTTTCCCGAACTGCGAAAACAACTAAGAAAAAGGAGATAGCAGCAGCAATGGTATAAAGACCATAAGCAGTACCTAAACCAAATCTAGTCAGGAGAATGGGGAAGGTGATGGTAATGAAAAAATTGGCCATCCATTGAGTTGAAGCACCAACAGACAGTGCAGACCCTCGAATCTGGTTGTTGAACATTTCCCCTAGCATCACCCAGACCACTGGTCCCCAGGAAAAGCCGAAGCAGAACACATATAGGTTAGCGGCGAAGAGGGCAACAATCCCTTCAGAGTGAGTCAGAATCAATTCACCACCACTATCCAACTGGGCGAAACTGAAAATAAATGCCATTATGCCCAAGGTCAAGGTCATGCCAATAGACCCAAGGAGCAGAAGGGGTTTGCGTCCAAATTTGTCGATGTATGCGATCGCTAAAAGGGTAGTAAGAAGATTAATAGCGCCAGTAATAACATTAATTAGCAGGGAATCCCCTTCTGAAAACCCTACCGCTTGCCATAACACATTACCATAGTAGAATACTACATTAATTCCGACAAATTGTTGGAAGATAGATAGTCCCATGCCTAGCCAGACAATGGGAAGCAGCATACCATTTTTACCAATCAGATCAGACAGTTTAGGCTTGCGCTCCTTGAGAACTGTTTGCTGAATTTCCAAGACCTTGGCTTGGACATCACCACTCTCAATCTTGGCGAAAACAGCAGCAGCTTTTGTCAATCGGCCAATAGAGACCAAAAAGCGGGGAGATTCGGGAATCAACCAAGCCCCCACTCCATAAACACTTGCTGGAATAACTTCCATCCAGAACATCCAGCGCCAAGCCGGTATAGAAAACCAAAGTGGTGCTTCTGCTGAACCGGTAGCCATACCAATCAAGTAATTGCTGACAAAAGCAATAAAAATACCAATAACAATGGCCAATTGCTGCAGAGAACCTAACCTTCCCCGCAGGTGAGCTGGAGAAACCTCTGCAATGTAAGCTGGACTAATTACACTAGCGGCACCCACAGCAATGCCACCCACCAGTCGATAGACTACAAAATCCCAGATACTGATCGCTATACCAGAGCCAATGGCACTGATAGTAAATAAAGCAGCAGTCATCAGCATCACCTTTTTGCGGCCATACCAATCCGCCATCTGTCCAGCGTAAAACGCCCCAACTGCAGAACCTAGCAGCATCGAAGATACTGAGAATCCCGTCCCGACGCTAGTGGAGTTAAAGGCTTTTTGCAGTGCTGTAATGGTGCCATTGATGACTGCACTGTCGAAACCGAATAAAAAACCACCAATGGCAGCCACTGCGGAAATCAGGACTACAAAAGATATATGGTATTTTTGTTTGTCATTTATCATTTATAGCAGTTCTCAATGGGGTGAGGTACTTTCGTCTTGGGTTAATCGGAGTAGGGAGTAGGGAGTAGCGCTGCATCACTTTTCAATTTTCCATCCTCATCGATACTTTGCATACCTGGAAGCTTTTGCTCTAATTCTTTAGGTGGAGAAGTTGCCAGTTAAGCAACTGTCTATGGAAAGAACGACCTATCACCTTAGGCATAGCAGCATCTAATAATAGACACAGCTAGGATTATAGCCAAATATTGCCAAGACCCTAACTACCACGGGATTGTGTACAGGTTTAAATAGTGGCATGGGATACCTCACCAAGCTTTAAAAAACGAAAGTAGAGTTTAAAGGTAAGGTAAAGCTCAGGGAGCAGGCAGCAAATGGAATCAACTAAAAACCCCACCATGGAAGAGATGAACCTATTCTCAGAGCCTGGCAGTGGCAAGGTAGAAAAGACAATTACCCCTCATAAGCCAGGACGAGTCAAGTATAAAGCAACTTACTGGCCAGCAGAAGTATGCTCCGATTTTCAAGTCACCCTTGAACCTGAAGACCCAGTTACAGTTGTTGGTCGGCGGGGCATTACCCTGATTGTGGTACCAGTGGGTTATATTTTTCCCGACGATTCCCAAGAGTCGAGCCAAGGCTTAGCTAGAGGGATTGTCTCACGCTTGTTTAGTTGGACTCAACGAGTGTGAGTGTTTACAGTATTCTGTAATCCAAACTAATTAACTTTAGAAGCCCAATACTGAACCTAGGGTTGACAGTATTGGGCTTCTAGGTTTACTTGAACTTTGCCACTAAGATCACTATTTTGAGCGACTTAGGAAATAACTCTACCGTTAAAGTTCCTTAATAATTAACCCTATTTAATAGCTGAGTTTACTAGAAGTTTGACACCAAGGTTACTTTTTCTTTATAATAGTGTTATCGGTATAGTTTTTAGAAAACAGCTATGAACAAGTGCGTTTGTACTACTGAAGCGGCATCTCTTTTAGGTATTTCTCCTCGGCGATTGCGCCAACTCCTAGAGAAGGGTCGGGTTCGGGGTGCCTATAAAAGTGGGAAATTCTGGATTATTCCCCTGTTCAACAATCTGCCTCAAATCATTAAAGGCACTAGAGGACCAAAAGGAAAATGGCGTACTACTCGTACTCCGGCTCTAGCCAAGATTAATGTCAACCGTAATCACATTGGCTCGAATATCAACAAAAGTCCTCAAGAGCGCAAGCCAGTGATTTCAGTAAAACGAAGTGGCAACAATGTATACGGCAACCAGGTAGAAATCCTCGGTCCGTGTAGGATTGTATATCAGCCAGACACTCCACTGGCTTGTGGCGCTCGTCTGTGGATCGAAACCTTCAGTGACATTCACTTTATTGGTGGGAGTTTTTCTGCTCGTGGTTGAAGCAAAAGTTGCTAGTTATCGACAGCAGAACAGAGATATCAAAGTTTGTCGAGGATGGCAACAACTGATCACAAAACTGTGATCAAAGAACTATGCAAAGCCTCGGGATTTTATCCGTGGCCATTGACTTGATGCAAAAACTTTTCCAACCGATCCATTCCCTTCTCAATGGAAGCCATATCCGTAGCATAGGAAAGACGGATACAATCATCAGCACCAAAGGCAATACCAGGAATTGCAGCAACTTGCTGGGAACTGAGCAAGCGATCGCAAAATTCCAAAGAGGTTAAACCAGTTTGACTAATGTTAGGGAATAAGTAGAAAGCAGCGTCTGGCTTCACACAAGTCAGGCCAGGCATGGCCGTGAGGCGCTCTAACATCACCTGTCGCCGTTGGGCAAAGGCTTGGCGCATCTGTTCTACACAGTCAAGAGAACCTTCCAAAGCTGCGATCGCACCATACTGAGCAAAGGTACAAACATTGGAAGTGCTATGACTTTGAATTGTGGTCATTGCTTTAATTAGCTCTAGTGGACCGGCTATATAACCGATACGCCAGCCGGTCATGGCAAAAGCTTTAGCAAACCCATTACTAATGATAGTGCGCTTGAATATTTCTGAGCCTACTGCCCCAATACTAAGGTGTTGAGCCCCATCGTAGCGAATTTTCTCGTAAATTTCGTCAGAAACCACCAGAATATCTTGCTCTACAACTACCTCCGCCAAGGCTTTTAGTTCGGCGGGAGTATAAACCATACCGGTGGGATTAGACGGAGAGTTGAGAATAAATAATTTAGTTTGGGGTGTGATGGATGAACGGAGCTGAGCCGGTGTAATTTTGTACCCAAGAGTGGCATCTGTAGGAACAATCACAGGTTTGCCACCAGCCAGCTTCACCATTTCTGGATAGGAAAGCCAGTAGGGAGCAGGAATAATCACCTCATCTCCCACTTCAATCAGAGCCAGCATCAAGTTGAATAGGGATTGCTTACCGCCATTGGTGACAATAACGTTCTGTGTATCGTAATCCAGGTTATTCTCATGGCGCAGTTTATTTGCGATCGCAGCTCTTAGCTTCGGTTCCCCAGCGGCTGGACCATACTTAGTCTTTCCTTCATCCAGGGCTTGCTTACTGGCTGCTTTAATATGAGCGGGAGTGTCAAAATCCGGTTCTCCGGCGCTAAAACTACAAACATCAATCCCATCTGCCTTCATGGCTTTGGCTTTAGCAGCAATGGCTAAAGTTAAGGAAGGGGTAACTTGACCAACTCTTGATGCCAGCTTCATTCTCACAAATAATAACTGAGGAATTGTTAATCCGATTGCCTTGACAATCTTATCATTATCTCATAATGCCTAGGCATTTTTGACTAAATTTTAGAGTTTTTTTAGATTTTTTTAATATTTATTTTATGTTTAAGCCTTGTCCCTTTGTCATCTAATCAGGGCTAATCAATGCTGTAGAGGTTTGCTGTCAAACTATGAACTTACGTTAACTAAAGACTAGAAACTATATATTTCTTAAATTGATGTGTTTTTTTCCTGCAATTGACTGACAATTAATTCAGACTTAAATTTATTGTTTACTTGACTAAGTAGCAGAACAAACGCATCTAAATGCTAGAAGCCTTACTCAGATAAGATAACAAAAATAATAAGCAAAATTACTTATCGTATTACTCTTATATCGAGTAGGTATTTCAAAATAAGATGCCAATATCGCTGAACTAAGTAAGTAGCTATAAAAGTAAAAGTTTCTCAGTGCTAAGTGTTAAAGTCCTGAGTTTTTTCCAGCACTTTGAGAGTGATGAACTGACTCAAGGACTTTCATCACAGCGCGAAATTTGCCCCAACAAGTTTGTTTGGGCTTCTTTGTGTCTACTAATTGATTTTCCTGTCACTGTCGGAAGAGGATATTGTAAATGTTAGAGGTAGAGAAATACTACAGAATCCTGGAGCTGGAGCCTGGAGCTTCACAGGAGGAGATTCACCAGGGCTACCTCGATTTGACCTGGGTATGGCATCCTGACCGTTTTCCTGGTCATCCCCGGCTACAACAGAAAGCTCACTCCAAGCTACAACAAATCAATGAAGCTCATGCCCAATTGCGCTCTTTACAAAGAACTCTCGGTTGGCAAAATAGACACCCCAAGCCTAAACGCCAGAACCAATCACCATTAAAAAACCAATATCGTAACTCAGACTTATATAAACGGGAAGTTAATCCTGTAACCACTGAAGCTAGTGAAAGTAAAACTGGGAGTCAGAATCAGGGAAGTCCAAAGTCTAGGCGTGTCTATCGCAGCCAGAAAATTGATGATTGGTTAGATTAACTGACTGGTGATTATTTGTGATTACTTGATTGGTGCTCTAATTGCTTAAGGTTTCTATATCCTGTCGGTAGGCAATTAAAGCGTGACGATTCCGGTATTCGGCTATAGCACGCAGAATTGCATCAGACACTTCCCGGGATACGATCGTCTTAATTTCAACATTGGTGTTGTAGCCCGGAATATCTCCTAGGCGTCTGCCGTGACCCCCCTCTCCCCTGACATCACTAACAGTATAACCAGTAGCCCCGTGGCTTTTGATTAGCTTGACCAGGCTTTCTCTAATTACTGATTCACCAATGATGGTGACTAAGACAGCATTATTGATGGGAGCATCTTCTGTAGACATAGGAAATTCCATAATCCTGACATCTACTAGTCTAGAATCTACTAGTCTAGACTAGTAGATGTTTATTTTTAGTTATCAATGGGATTGACCTACGGTCACGCTACGGGAACCCATTGATAACTAAGCTCAACTATACCGATTAGTGCGTAATTTCAAATCCCTGCAAACCTTCCGGTGTCTCATTATTAACCACCACATTGTCAACCACAGCATTTAACGGTCCGCTATGACACCAACGAACCATAGCTTGCACTGCTGCGGTATTTCCTTCAAACACTGCTTCCACACGCTTATCAAGAAGATTTCTGACCCAGCCATTCACCCCTAGATGCTTAGCTTGAAGCATTGTGGCGTAGCGATAACCAACTCCTTGAACTCTTCCGGAAATGAAAACATGACTGCGAATTTGCTTGTGTGGTGTTGATGAGTTTTGCATTGAGCAGTTTGCTGTTGACTACACCAATTAATGTTGAAGGTTGTTCGCCGTAAGCATCCTTATGTCGGCGAGGTTGACTGTAACACACTTTGCTTACGGTCAACTTTTAACCAACCTTCAACATAGTTACCCCAAAGCATGGAAGTTGATCGTATCCTTTAGCTACAGCGCACCAGCGGCTGTTTTATCCAATACACCTCCAGATAGGTGTGTGGTGATATTCATCGCTTGCAATACTGGGGCTTTTTCTAAGCCTTGGGGATAATCAATTACGCTGACAGCCCCATTGCCCTGCTTGATATTCCAAATTAATGCTGGACTCAAGCCAAGAATGTCACAAAGTACTACTTTATTGATAGCATCATGAGCCACCACTAAGCCAGTCTGAAATCCAGAACCAGATGCTGTAGCCGATTTAACTATCCCATTCCAGGATGGCATTGCCCTTTCCAAAACATCCTGTAGGTTCTCTCCTTCTGGCATTTGTACGGTTTCTGGGGCAACTTTCCACTGATTGAGCAATTCACCATACTCTTGGGTAATCTCTGACTCTAATTTGCCCTCCCATAAGCCATGACTGATTTCCCGGAGTCCATCATCAAGTTGCAAATTGACATTGGGGTGAGACTGGAGAATAATTTCAGCAGTTTCCTTAGGACGCAGCATGGGGCTACTGACTGCCAAATCAATGGGGATATCTTTTAGAAACTCACCCGCAAGCTGTCCTTGTTTACGACCATTGTCATTTAAAGGTACATCAATCTGTCCCTGAAAGCGAGAGGCACGATTCCAATCGGTTTCACCATGGCGCACCAACAACAGACGCAACCCTTGGTCAATATCTCCCCTTCTTGGCAAGGTTTCTCCCAAGTGGGAGGTTTGATTAAAGGATTCCAATTGTACGGTTTCTCCCCAACCACCAGTGAAATTTAGCACATTGATGCAACAATTGGATTGCCTGAGACTATGGTAACGAGCAGGAGTTACCCCAATGGCACTGCTAATTAAGCAGCGATTGATACCATTATGGGCTACGATTAAAATCGTGCCTCCTTGATGGAGGGGGATAACCTCTTGCCAAAACTGCTCTGCTTGTTTGTATAGTTCAAGCACTGGAAAATGTTCTTTAGACCCGACCGCTGTGGGAATGACCATGGAAAATTCATGGGGGCTTTCTTTCCAGCGCTGGTAGTCTTCTGGGAATTTTTCCTTAACTTCATTCTTTTGCAGATTTTGCCAAAGGGGTAAATCGATTTCCATCAGCTGATCTGATGGCTGTAACTGGGGAGCGTCTGGCAAATAGGATAGGATAGTCTCTGCAGTTTGCTTTGCCCGTTGTAAAGGGGAGCAGTAGATAGCATCAAAGCTGAGGCTACTGAGGGCAGTACCAACTTTTTGGGCATCAGCACGACCTTTGTCGGTCAAGACTGACTGATCACTGCGTCCTTGAATGATCTGCTGAATGTTGTAAGTACTTTGACCGTGACGGACAATAACGACGCGGGTAGCCAATCTCTTATTCCTCCATGAGCAGGTATGTGGTTCAGCCGGGTCAGCTAGGGTGACAAATGTATACTGGGTCTACTGAGATGATTCCGAATCATCAAGGTAATTGTAACCTAGCTAGATCATCCCTAAACTGGCAGTGTAAAGTTGGTGACTAGTTATTGGTTAGTAGTCCATTGAGCAGCAAAAAATAACTAGTAACTAATGAGCAAAATGCTTGTGTGTTGGGGGGTTCGATGACTATAAAACGGTTCTTTTTGATTGTACTGACGATTTTTGCGATCGCTAGAATTGGGCTTTCTCTGGTAGAAAGCTGGGGTCAGCCCCAGATTCAAACTAATCTGGAACTTCGCCAAACCAATCTAGTACTCCATGGCTGGGAGTGGAAAAACACAACCTCTGATTCTGCTACATCTGAGCAATCTAATCAGAAGTCTAAGGTAGATTGGACTGTGGCTCGTAATGCTTTAATTAGTGCTGAGCCGTTTCAATCTGCTCAAAAACAGTATGAAACAGCCCGTCAATTGGCTCAGACCAATCAGTCAAAGCTCCTGAGCAAACTCAAAAAATTTTCAGTAGGGAAGGTAACCACACCGAACGATGGGGCGCAATCACAATCACCAGCTACTCCCCTGACCCAAAACTCCTATCCCTCCGAGCAACAGCAATTGCAACAGTCATTATCTGACATCGAACAGCTGATTGCTCGGCTGGATTTGCGTATTGGCATTCTCCAAGCTCAACAAGGAAAAACCGATGCTGCTATTGAAACCTGGGATAAACAGACATACTCTAATGGCTCATTAGAAACTGCTGGGGTATTAATCGGTCTATGGAGTGAGCCACCCCTGGTACTACCAGATGCTGAGCAAAAAATTGAACAAAACTTAGATAATTGGTTCCGCTATCGGGCGTTGAGTCAGCTGTATCAAGTGCAGCAGCGCCAAAGTGACCTATTCTCACTCCAAACCCAAGAACAAGAAACCGCTGAACAAGCCATTGTCAAATTATTTGTGATCGCTGTCATCCCAGGATTTAACACTCTATTGGGTTTGGTAATCTTAGTGTCCTTGGTTGGTCAGTTGTTATTTCAAGGTAAGCAATCTCTTCTAGCAACCAATCATAATGTCCCATGGAAAACAGCTTGGGATGGGGAAATTATTTGGCAAGTGCTGATTTTTGGTTTTTTCGCCATCGGTCAACTGCTGTTACCCCTTGTAATTGGGCTGTCACTGGGGATTGTTGGGATTAACCCAGCCAATTTTACGGTACGGATGAGTGCTTTGTATGTGTTGCTAACTTACCTAATCATGGCATTTGGGGGCTTGTTAGTGATGTACCTTTCCATTAAGCCCTTTTTGCCCCTGCCAGAGGATTGGTTTAGCTTTAAGTGGCGCAGCAACTGGATTGTCTGGGGAGTCGGTGGCTATTTGATAGCACTCCCCTTGGTGATTGTGGTATCTCTGATTAACCAACAGTTATGGCAAGGAAATGGAGGTAGTAACCCACTGTTGCCCCTAGCTTTGGAGGGACAGGACACCATAGCTTTGACGATATTTTTTCTGACAGCAGCTGTGGCAGCACCGGTGTTTGAGGAGATAATCTTTCGAGGGTTCTTGTTGCCCTCTTTGACTCGTTATCTACCAGTTTGGGGAGCGATCGCATTAAGTAGTCTGATTTTTGCGATCGCTCATTTGAGTCTCTCAGAAGTCCTACCCCTAGCCACATTGGGAATTGTCTTGGGATTCGTTTACACGCGATCGCGTAATCTTTTAGCTCCCATGCTGCTCCATAGTCTCTGGAATAGTGGTACGCTTCTGAGTTTGTTTGTTTTAGGCAGTAGTTAACAATTAAGTTAAACGTGTGAAGTATCAAGTGTGAAGTATTAAGTGTGAAGTATGACCTGTGACATTCTTCATGCTTCAAAAAACACCATAAAGCTGTTTAATAAATACCATAATCTGATTCCCGTACTCCAAATCTGGATTCCAACGTCTGCCTAAGTCATAAACGGAAGGAGCAACACCTCTGGGAACATACTCAAAACGAGGGTCTACTATCGGGACCTCGTTAATCATATCAGTACTGGCATATGCCTTCAGGTGCTGAATGTGAGCTTTAACTCCTGTTTTCGGGTCAGGAAACGTAGCACCAGCAGCACTAGCCTCAACGGTACCCAATCCACAGAAGTTATTCTGCTCAGGTTTGACCTTACCTCCAAAGCGTAAATAATCGGTTTCCAGACACATCTGACAGAAGGCAACATCATGGTTCACTCCCTCATTTTCCGCTTCTTCTATGTAAAGTCTGGGTAAGTCAGGAAATTGTTTTAAACCGTCTTGATTTTTTTTCTCAAGAAAGCTTTTCAATTGGCTTTCAGTGGCATTTCCCATCGCCATAATTTGGTCACCATCTTCCAATAAGGTGCGGGGAAGTGAATTTAAAATTACAGTTTTTGTCTGATTTTCCCAGGATGCAGCTATATTAAATTCCTGTAAGTCTACCGCTTTGACATAGACAACATTTCCGTAACTGATTTGGCGAATATCTTCCCGTTCAGTTAGGCTAATCCCGAGCATTTCCACTAAATCAACGGGAATAAAGGCATTGCTATTAATTAAAATTCCTTTTTCGTCATACTTCTGTTGTTTAATAAAGATATTGATAGTAGGAAATTCAGTATTTTTTGGAGTCTGACCGCTCCATTGAATTAACCCTTGAGCAATCCCTTTGGCAAATTTTTCCCGCTGATTTTGCAGTAACTCTAGGTCTTGAGGATTGTCGATAAAACACAACTGCATCAGTACCGAAGAGACTGCTACCTGACGACAAAAGGATAAGCCGCGCCGATTTGGAGAGTGGATATCCGCTTGAATGCCACGACTGGGAAGTTCAGGAATTTCTTGGAGTAAGGCATTCAGTAAGAGCTGAGCATCCAGCTGCCTTTCATCGTTACCATGGATGTAAAAGGCTTGAGCCCCTCGCAGGGAACCGTTAAAGGCATTACCATGGATTTCCAAGGCTACGTCACCAGGTACAGCATTGGCATTGATCCATCGAATCGTGTCTCGACGACTGAGAGAGTCAGGAACAACAATACAATCTACTCCCCGTAATTCCAGCTCTTTAACAATTTCGTTACGGGTAAGTATCATTTCCCGAGATTCTGTTGTGCCTAAAGCGACTACTCCCGGGTCTTTGAGGTCATGACCAGCGGAAATTATAATACGTGCCATGGGTGGGTTTCTTCTCCTTGGTATACCGTTTTTTGGTCGAAAAATAATTCGGTAGATTGCTTTAAAAAGCCGTGCTAATAGCTTACGCATTTCGCATTTAAATTGTCAGTTACGGAAAAAGAATCAATGAAACCATCAATGATGACTTAGGAATGATGAATATCTCTGGAACTTGTTAATGAATGATAGATTATTTGACCATTGACCATTACCATTCGGTTAGAGTCAATGGTGCTCAATTAAAGTCCCATCTTGGCACGGGTTGCTGGTCCGACAATTCCATCTACATCTAAACCGTTTTGTTCTTGGAACTGCTTTACAACTGCCTCACTACCTGGTCCATAGACACCATCCACATCCAGACTATAGCCTGCTTTGGCCAAGGCTTGTTGAATAGCACGCACGTCTTCTCCTTTCATGTAAGGTCGGCTTAGGCGCAGTACCCGAAATTGTATAGACTTCTCAGATTCTTTCTTGGAGGGTACCGAGATCGAAAACCCTTCTGAAAAACTATTGTTTAGTCGTCTCTCGGTTGATGGTCCGTAGGAACCATCTTCGGCAATCCGGTCATTGATATTAAAGCGGTTCCAAACTCGCTGGAATGCCCGCACTGCTAAGGAGCGAATGTCTCGGGTACCTCCGCCTACGTAGTCGAAATGAACTGGGTCCCCCCAACCGAGCCATCGCCAGCCGTACTTCTGGAGGTAAGGTCGCCAGCTCAGGTAATCTGAAATATCAATGGCTAGACCACTTTGGTGATTACTGCGAGACGGACGGGCAGCAATAGGAATACCGCAACGGCGATTTCTGTAGTGGTTATATAGTATTAATTGCTGGGCAATGGTCCGATAGGCTGAATTTACTACCATGGGAACGCCCCGGTCTTGAATAGCACGTTCAAGAGCTCTTTTGGCAGCGGGTTGCAGCACAGCCCAGACCGCAGGACCTAGTTGCACATCTAAATCATCAAAGCTGATTAGTACATTTGGGATCAGTCGGTTCATTTCATCAATAATCTGCTTGTCTAGTCCCCGAACCACTTCTGTGGAGCAGGAGGTAACATTTCTGACCTTGATGGATATTTTCTTAGGGAACAACTGCTTGTCATCATCCCAAACCTCCACATGGGGTTCGTAGACGTACCAGGTATTCTTGCCATTAAATTGATCTTTGGTCAAAGCAATCCGCAGGTAAGACTTCTCTTCTTTGACGTCTACCCAGCTGTGCAGCTCTAGTTCCCTGCCTTTTTTGACCCAAACTTTATCCTCTTCATTTTCGATCTTCTGGCTGGGTACGGGTTGCTGTTTTAGGAAGGTATCATGTACGATTTTCAAAGATAAGACCATCAGTTTCCCTCATAGACGTAATGGTGGCAGTAGTCGTGATTGGTGAGCCGTTATTAGTGAGTCGTGATTGGTGTTTGTTAGTTAAAGTAAACTCCTGTCTAGGAGGAGTTATTAGGACGTTTCAAGCTAGCTGTTGTTAGCCCTACCAAACTCAAGACTCTTCCACTATATATTCATATTCAATACTAGAGCCCGGGATTACGGGCAAATCCTTGGCAAAATTGGGCATAATCCTCCTGTTGTAACGGTTAGAGTCAAGAGGAGATCAAGGTAGATGCTTGATTCGACAGTGAGCAGCTACCGACTGGATTGCTACGCCCAATCCCTGTTAATGCAATCAGCATCTCACCCTTAAGTCGAAACTTTTAAGTTAGTTATATCTCAATTATCTAAGCTGACGGAGCTTTTTTTCCAAGTGTTCTGCTGTCGTCATTGGCATAAACAAGGAAATAATGATAACCATTAATAATTTTAACTGTAGCCTAGTTGAGCAGCCCTTAGCCTAAGCTAGAAATTAGAGGCATGCGTTCTTCTTAATCCTCAAGGGGTTGCCACTATTACTGAAGCTGTTGACCAAATCTATGCCAAAATCTATCCCAATTTCCGCCAAGACTACCTTAACCCAACCAGCGTTGCCTGTAGAAACGATCACATTAGATGTAACTGGCATGAAATGTGCTGGTTGTGTTGGTGTGGTGGAACGGCAACTGAGCAGTAACCCTGGGGTATCGAAAGCCTGTGTCAATCTGGTCACTGGGGTAGCTGTGGTGGAGTATCAAGCTGATCAGGTACAACCAACTGTCCTAGCTGAGCTGCTTACATCAAAAGGGTTTCCTAGTCAACCCCGTTTACCTGAAACTGAACAGGGAACTAAGAGCCAGGATAGGTTAACACCAGCCCAGAGACATCAGCAAGAAGCTAGAGCATACCGCCAACAACTAGTGATTGCTGCTGTGCTGATTGTCTTCTCTACAGTAGGACATATCGGTCATTGGTTCCATGGACCAATGCTCCCAGTATTGAGTACTTTGTGGTTCCATTGGGGATTGGCAACTCTAGCGCTATTACTTCCGGGACGCTCTATTATAGTCGAGGGTGGGCGGGGTTTGTGGCACGGTGCTCCCAATATGAATACGTTGATCGGACTGGGGGCGGTGACGGCTTACACCACTAGCTGTGTGGCATTACTATTCCCTAACCTGGGATGGGAATGTTTCTTTGATGAGCCAGTGATGTTGCTGGGTTTTATTCTTTTAGGTCGGACCTTAGAGCAAGGAGCAAGATATCAAGCTGCTGCTGACTTTGAGTCTTTGCTATCCCTACAGCCTCAGGTAGCCCGTTTGATTGGAACATTAGAGGGTAAAGAAGGTGATCAAGCGGGGATCGAAATTCCTGTGGAGCAAGTCCGGGTAGGAGAATGGTTAAGGATATTACCTGGGGAAAAAGTTCCTGTCGATGGGGAAGTGATTACTGGACTCTCATCGATTGATGAGTCAATGCTGACTGGGGAATCTCTACCAGTATTGAAGCAACCAGGAGACATGGTTACTGGTGGCACGTTGAATAAATCGGGAGTGCTGGTGGTAAAGGCAACCCGTACTGGTAGAGAAACTACTTTGGCACAAATTGTAGCACTAGTGGAGGAAGCGCAAACTCGGAAAGCGCCAGTACAGCAGTTAGCGGATTTGGTAGCAGGGTATTTTACCTACGGGGTGATGGCGATCGCATTTTTAACGTTCCTATTTTGGTACGTGGCTGGCACTAGAATCTGGCCGGAGGTCTGGTCAACCATGGCGGCTTCTCCATTACTGTTGAGTTTGAAGTTAGCGATCGCAGTTTTAGTGATTGCTTGTCCCTGTGCCTTGGGTCTAGCCACACCTACCGCCATTCTAGTCGGTACCAGCCTGGGGGCAAAGCGGGGCTTATTAATCAAAGGTGGTGACATTTTAGAACAAGTGCATCGGCTGGATACTGTGGTTTTTGACAAAACCGGTACCCTAACTCAGGGTGAACCCACAGTTACCGATTGCCTGCTGATTCAACCTGATACAGAGAATGACACACAGAGCGGGATTGGTACCAAAACCATTGCTCTATCTTCTACTAGTCAATTGCTGCAACTGGCAGCAGCAGCAGAAAGTGGCACATCCCATCCCTTAGGTAGCGCAATTGTTACTGAAGCTCAACAGCAACAGTTACCGATGTTAGGGGCTCAAGATTTTTACACAGAACCAGGATTGGGAGTATCAGCTTTAGTAGAAAACCAACGGGTAGTGCTTGGCAGTGCAGACTGCTTGAGTAAGCAGGGTATTACGATTAGCGATACTGCTCAAGGGGAAGTCAAGGCTTTGGCAGATGGGGGGAAAACAGTAGTTTACGTAGCCGTTGATGGGGTACTAGCTGGGTTAATTGGTGTGAATGATGTTCCGAGAGTCGAGGCTAAACAAACAGTAGAACACCTCAAAGACCTGGGATTGCGGGTAATGATGCTAACTGGTGACAGACCGGAAGTGGCGGCTGCTGTGGCCAAAACTTTGTCACTAGAGCCAGAGGATGTTATTGCTGGGGTGCTTCCTGATGGCAAAGCTAATGCGATCGCAAACCTCCAAGACCAGGGACACTGTGTCGCTATGGTGGGAGATGGCATCAATGACAGTCCAGCTCTAGCACAAGCTGATGTTGGGATTGCCTTGCATGGGGGAACCGATGTGGCAGGGGAAACAGCAGGAATTATTCTGATCAGAAATAACTTGCTCGATGTGGTCAAGTCCATAGACCTATCACGAGCTACTTTCAACAAAATCCGCCAGAATCTGTATTGGGCATTCGGTTACAATGTATTGGGTATTCCCATAGCCGCTGGTGGGCTACTACCAGGATTTGGGATGGTACTTTCTCCTGCTGCTGCTGGTGCCTTAATGGCTTTCAGCTCAGTTAGTGTTGTCACAAACTCACTGTTGCTAACCCGTTTACGGAATTAGTGCAAGTCCGCTTGAATACCTATAGTAAACCATCCACAGCAGCAAGGTGTAAGAAGGCTACAGTTCCCTGGGTCATCGGAAACCACTACCTTAGGGTAAGCTTGGTGTTTGGTAGTTTACTTTTATTCATTCAAGGGATAATCAGGTAATGCTCAGCACTCAGGAGAGTTTTATAGGTAAATCAGTCCTTAAGTCAGTCGCAAGCTGGTTGAGACCTGTGCCAATGTAAGTAAATAAGAGTATTGTTCTCAACCAATTACCCTTTTGATCACGAGCGATTCATGGCTACACAATCTGACCACAACCATTTACTTATTATTGAGGATGACAAAGGAAGCAAGCAGATTCCTTTGGAAGAGGAGGTATATTCTATCGGTAGAGATCCAGAGTCTGATATCCGCCTGTTTTCAAAGTTTGTGTCTCGCCGACATGCCACCTTAGTCAGGCGTAAACGTTCTGATGGCAGTCCCTACTACCGAATTTTTGATGGTAACCTCAAAGGTAAGACTAGTGCCAATGGCATTTTAATCAATGGTCGTAAGCTTCAAGCCCATGATCTCGAAGATGAAGATGAGGTAATTTTCGCTCCTAAGGTCAGTGCTAAATATTATCTACTGAAGCGAGAGAATACCCCAACTGATCCAGTAGATCAAATCGATGAGGAGTATGATATTACCCTAATTAATCCCGGCATGGTTGATGATCCGGAAGAATGGGATAATTAGAGATTAAATGACAGCCAAGTTAACCTTAAAATTATAGCTTTTTCAGAAGTCAGAAGTCAGAAGTCAGAAGTAAGCTATGACTTACGTTTCGGAGTTTAGGAATGTCAAACATCTGAATGGGTAGTGCTATACCTACCTGTTAGTTAGTACTTGGTGGTGGGAATACTAGCAATGTCAAGTGCTTTGGGCACACCACTGAGCTACTAATAACGAACAGATGAAGCAAGCAATAACGCCATGTTCAATACTTGGCACTATTCTGCTATT
>NZ_CEYLVT010000112.1:0-24075 GCF_982860115.1 Moorena sp. | reverse complement strand
CCCCACACCCCACACCCCGTAAAGCTTTTAAGGCTGTTTGTCACCCCGTCAGGGGAAAGGAATATATTTATTACTCTTTAACCTTTCCCCAAGACCGTAATGGTGCCCTTGACCCGTAATTTAATTCGCCACGGGTCAAGGGCACCTCTGCATCGCTTATAGCGGTTTATAATTAGCGCGGGTTGCAAAGCGCTATAAGTCTATTAACTCAGATGTACTTCAGCGGTGGAAGCGCTATATATAATTTCTTAACTATGGTCAAACTTCCGAAGGGTTGGATTACATGAGCTGAAAGCTGAAGGCTGACGATGGATCACGGTATCGATGGTGTCGTATAATCAGCAAGTCCAACCACTTTTCTCATATAGTAAGGAGATGTTCATGTTTGAACTGGATGTTGCTTATTTGGAATCCGAATACGCCCACAAGAGTCCTCAGGAAATCCTGAAACTGGCTCTTGACAAATTTGACAACATCGCCATCTCTTTCAGTGGTGCGGAGGATGTAGTTCTTGTGGATATGGCATCCAAGATTAAGCCAGATGTGAAAGTGTTCTCCCTCGACACGGGTCGCTTGCACTCCGAGACTTACCAACTACTTGAGAAAGTCAGACAGCACTATGGAATTACACTAGAGGTGATTCTACCGGAAGCGGATGCAGTGGAAGCACTGGTTAAACAAAAGGGGTTGTTCAGTTTCTACCAGGATGGTCACAAAGAGTGCTGTGGTATTCGCAAAGTGGCTCCCTTGCGTCGCCAACTGGCTAAGCTGGATGCTTGGATTACGGGTCAGCGCAAGGATCAGAGTCCTAGTACTCGCGCTAATATCCCTGTTGTCCAGGTAGACCAGGCGTTCTCGACCCAAGAACGAACCCTGATTAAATTTAACCCCTTAGCTAACTGGAGTTCTGAACAGGTGTGGAAATACATCCGCACTAATGATGTGCCTTACAATCAATTGCACGCTAAAGGTTTCGTTAGCATTGGCTGCGAACCCTGTACCCGCCCAACTCTGCCCAATCAGCATGAACGGGAAGGTCGCTGGTGGTGGGAAGGGCAGAAAGAAAAAGAGTGTGGCTTACACAACACTACAGAACAGGTAATGACGAAGAAGGAACACCAAACAGTAAGGGTTTGAGCAATCCTCACGGAAATAAACAGACTAGGTAAATAATTTCTGTCTAGGTACTTAATCGTTGCAGCACAATCAAGCTTGTTGCGGTTGAAATCCTAATTTTTAGGTAGAAGTGGGGAGTGGGTTGTGATAATTTCTTTATTACGCTTTTGAAAAACAACTCAGTATTGAATACTACAGAATGAAAATCACTTTAGTTAAGAAAATCAACAAGGACGGCAATTTCTGTCGCAAGTGCGTCAATGTGGTAGAAAAACTTGAAAAAAAAGGATTGATGGGTCGAATAGACCAGATTGTGGTGGCTGATGAGCGTGAGCAATCTAGCGAAGGACTAGATCTAGCTATAAAGCACGGGGTAGAAGCAGCCCCTTTCTTCATTGTTGATCATGAGGACGGATCGACCCAAGTCTATAGCACTTATGTTCGTTTCTTCAAGGAAATCCTGAATCAGAAGACTTCTGAAAGGGAGGAGGTATCGGAAATTATGGATCGATACCCTGAACTAGATTTCATCTAAAAAACTGATTGCTGTAATCGTAACACTAAGGTGATTAGGTGATGTTAGCGTAGCTCGACGAAGTCCGGTGATGGAAATATATCGGTTCTCGATTGGTTCTCGGTTAATTCCCAAAGCCTGATGCTATAGTCGCAGCTCGCTGACGATTAAAGCAAAAAAGACCATGTAAGGAAACAACCAGGAGATTGATCATGAAAAAAGTTGTAGTTTTAGGCGGTGACGGATTTTGTGGTTGGCCCACAGCTCTCCATCTATCTGATAGTGGTCATGACATTGTAATTGTTGATAACTTGTCACGACGCAACATTGATAATGAGTTGGAAGTGACTTCTTTAACTCCTTACCAGCCCATGTCCACTCGTTTGAAGACATGGAGTGAGGTTTCTGGCAAACAAATCCAGTTCTATAACTTTAATGTAGCCAAAGACTATGATCGCTTACTAAATCTATTGCTAACCTATCAACCGGATGTGGTGATTCATTTTGCCGAACAGCGGGCTGCACCTTATTCAATGAAGTCATCTAGCCATAAGCGCTACACGGTAGATAATAACTTGAATGCGACCAATAATCTGCTAGCGGCGATTGTGGAGTCGGGTTTGGATATACATGTGGTCCATTTAGGAACCATGGGAGTCTATGGTTATGGTACTGCTGGAATGAAGATTCCAGAAGGGTATTTAGATATCCAGGTGACTACGGATGAGGGGAAAATGATACAGCAGCAGATATTGTACCCAGCCAATCCGGGCAGTATCTATCACATGACCAAAACTCAAGACCAGCTGTTTTTCTCTTACTACAACAAGAATGATGGGGTACGCATCACTGACCTGCATCAGGGGATTGTTTGGGGAACTCAGACCAAGCAGACAAAGCAGGATGAACGGCTAATTAATCGCTTTGATTACGATGGAGACTATGGTACGGTTCTCAATCGGTTCCTGATGCAGTCAGCGATTGGTCATCCATTGACAGTACATGGAACAGGGGGTCAAACCAGGGCATTTATCCATATTCAAGATACAGTGCGGTGTATAGAGTTAGCGATCGCAAATCCTCCGGCTTCTGGAGACAGGGTGAAAATCTTGAATCAGATGACGGAAACCCATCGGGTACGGGATTTGGCCAAGATTGTCTCTGATATCACTGGGGCGGAAATTGCCTATCTAGAGAACCCAAGAAACGAATCAGCGGAAAATGAACTGGCTGTGGAGAATAAATGTTTCTTGGAAATGGGTCTGGAACCAACCACCTTGGTTAAGGGTCTGATGCAAGAGGTAATCGAGATTGCAGCTAAATATGTCGATCGTTGCGATCGCTCGAAGATTATCTGTACATCACTGTGGCGGCAGAAGGGAAATGGGGTGAGTATGGCGAATGAAAGTCCTGATCAAACCACATCCAACAAAACGGCAGTGGGTGTAGGTGCCAGTTAAGAATTAGGTAGCGCATAAGTGGGAGCATGTTATACCTTGAGCGGTCAGCTTCTTATGGTCAGTCAGCTTCTGCTGCCCTTGCAACTAATAGCTGATCACAAGGCTACCAACGGACAGCATGGGCGTAGCACCATTACTGACCGCTCAACGTATCTGAAACTCTGGCAATCTTAATAAGTTAATCAGCTTTCTAGCAAAAGGAGCCTCACATCTCAATGCGTAGCATGAGTGTGAGAGGAATTTTGCACAGAGTCTTTCGGGAGAGGGAGGCGAGCTATAAAACTTCTGAGCAGCTCTGAGTAGGTCATTCCTCTTCTGTCGGCCTCTTCCTGTAACTGCCTTTTCTCAAATTCGGTAACTCTAACTACAAGCTTTTGATTTTTCATTATGGGTTGACACTTGTTGCTACGACTGCTACACTAATAATAGGTCGAAAAACAGAAATTGACAATAATGAGAACAGCGTATCAATATCGGTTAAGACTAGCCAAATCACAGGAAGCAGAAATAGAAAGATGGCTTGATATGTTACGTTGCCAATACAATTACTTGCTTGCTGATAGATTTAACTGGTACGATCAAAATTGCTGTTCTATCAACTCCTGTCCTTTGGTTTGCCATTTACCAACTTTGAGAGATAATCCTGATTACTTCTCTCAAAAAAAAACTTTACCTCAATTGAAGAAAGATAGACAGTGGTACAAAGCTATCCACTCTAATGTCTTACAGGATTGCGTCAAAAGGGTAGACCTGGCCTTCAAAAGGTACCTGAAAGGTGATTGTAATGGCAGAAAAAGCGGTAGACCTAGATTTAAAAGTAAAAACAGCTACAGATCCTTAACTTTTTCCGCTTTCTCGAAAAATCCTATTAAAGGAAATAAATTAAATTTACCTAAGTTTGGATGGGTAAAGATGGTTTACCATCGACCTATCCCAGACGGATTCAAGATTAAAACTGCTACAGTTACACGTAAAGCTGATGGGTATTATGTAACCTTGTCACTACAGGATGACACTATTCCTAGTGTAATTCCAGTAGAACAAGCATCGAACCCTATTGGCATAGATATGGGTCTTAAGTCTTTCCTTGTTAAATCCGATGGAACAGAGATCCCTATTCCCCAGTACTATCGGAAGGCTCAAAAGCGACTTAAGAAAATCCAAAAAACTGTCAGCAGATCTAAAAAAGGTAGCAATAACAGAAAAAAGGCTGTAGGCAGGTTAGGAAAAGCTCATAAAAAGGTAGCTGATACCCGAAAAGATTTTCACTTCAAAACCGCTAAGAACTTGCTAGAAAATCATGACCTAGTTGCTCATGAGAAGTTGAATATTAAAGGTTTAGCCAAAACTAAAATGGCTAAATCGGTTCTTGATGCTGGCTGGGGTCAATTCCTGTCAATACTATCAAACAAAGCCGAGAATGCTGGTTTGGTTACAGTTGCAGTAAATCCCCGAAACACTAGCCAGAACTGTTCCAATTGTGGAAAGAAGGTACCAAAAAAACTAAAAGACCGCATTCATTCTTGTCCTCATTGTGGGTATATAGAAGATCGCGATACAAATGCGGCGATAAATATATTGAAGTTGGCGGTGGGGCATCCCGTCGGAAATAAAGCTTACCGAGTATCCGAGGCGTTAGCCGGAGTTGGTAAGAAGCCCACACTGAACTTGTAAAAGTCAGTGTGGGAGTATGTCACTAGTGAAACCTCTTGCTACCCTAAAACTACTAGTTGATCCGATTGTCTGTTATGTATCAAACTGACCCCCCTCGTCCGGCCAAGGAAACCCTGCCGACAATGTATGATCTCCCTAGTGAAGATCCAGAGGAACCAGGTTTGCCAGACGAGTTTCATGATTTTCAACCTCAGCTATTACGGGAGACATTCTCTCCACCGAGTTACCCAAGGGATCAGATCTTTGTGGGGACTGACTTGAATCTGTACTATGATGTTCGTCATCCTCAATGGTACAAGCGACCAGATTGGTTTGGGGTAGTTGGGGTGTCTCGGTTTTATGAACAGCGAGACTTACGATTGAGTTATGTGATGTGGCAGGAAGGGGTAAGTCCATTTATCGTAGTGGAGTTGCTCTCTCCAACCACGGAATCAGAAGATTTAGGGCAAACCCTACGGGAGATTGATCAACCGCCGACTAAGTGGGAGGTTTATGAACGTATCCTTCGTATTCCTTATTATGTGGTGTTTAGCCGATACAGCAATGAGTTAAGAATTTTTGAGTTGAAAGGCTTAAACTATGAGCAGGTAAGCTTGGACACCGAAAAATTCTGGCTGCCAGAATTAGGGCTGGGCCTAGGAGTATGGTCTGGGTCATACCAAGAGGTGAATGGAGGATGGTTACGCTGGTATGATGAATTAGGGAACTGGATTCCCACAGGCTCTGAACAGGCTCAACAGGCTCAGGATCAGTTGCAGCAGACTCAGCAACAGTTGCAGCAGACTCAGCAACAATTGCAGGAGGCTGAACAAGAAGCTCAACTTGAACGCCAGGAAAAAGAAATGGCTCAACAGCAGGCAACGAGATTAGCAGAACGTCTGCGACAGCTGGGGATTGATCCGGAAGAGGTGTAAAAGGTGCCGTTGGCAGCAGAATAGAAAAGCCGATGCTCGATACGAGCCGCTACGCGAACGCATATAGCAATAGCCGTCTCATACCAAATCCTGTTCCCAAACCCCCCTTATCTGCATAGCCATAGATTCCTGGAATACAAAGATTTGGTCGATTTTTATAAAAGGGTTTTGACAAACGGATTTGATATAAGTCCACTTATACGCTTAGTTCAGTTCTGGAGTATTTAGTTTGATTATTCTAATTATACGTCCAGCGTTGTTTTTTGTCCATTTGCTCTCCCAACGCCCTATAGCGACGTAAGGAGTTTAGCGGTGGGAGGATGTCAATCATGGCTCACGGGGTGACAACAAAGCTCAAACCTAGATAGGTGTTGGGTTTTAGGTTTTAGGTTTTGGGGAAAATGAGCGCATCGGAGTCATTTGTATTTACCAGCAGTTGAAGCAATTTTCACGCATACTTCGTCAATGATAGTTTTTATCAATCCATACCCGCACGGACATTGTTCCCTAACACCTAACCCCTAAAACCTAACACCTGTATGACTTTCAATTGCCTTGTCATCCCGTGAACAATCATGGTTTACCACTGCCTCACCAATATTGTTTGTTAGAAAGCTAGCTTTTTTTTATAGAATGATTATAATTGTCATAAAGTATCTATTCGAGATTGTCTGCTGGTGAACAAAACTAACGAGCGTTTTGACGTTGTAATTGTGGGGGCTGGGGCTGCTGGAATTGGCTGTGCAGTAGTCTTAAAATATTTAGGAATTGAAAACTTTGTCATTTTAGAACGACATCAAGTAGGGGCTTCTTTTAAGCGTTGGGCTGAAGAAATGCGATTCATTACGCCGTCGTTTCCCAGTCATGGTTTTGGATTGCTGGATCTCAACGCAGTAGTTTTAAATACTTCTCCTGCCCTCAGTTTCAGAAAGGAACATCTTTCGGGGAAAGAATATGCCCTATATTTGGAGACTGTAGCAGAGCATTTTCAACTACCTATAAAAACCGAGACAAATGTGAAAACTATTGCAGCTTTACCTCAAGGCAAAGGCTTTGTCTTGGAAACTTCTAAAGGCGAGTTGCGTTCACGCAGTGCCTCAGCTTCGCTGAGATCGCAGTTTGTGATTTGGGCAGCAGGAGAGTTTCAATATCCCAATCTTAATCCGTTTCCAGGAGCAGAATTCTGCATTCATAATTCCCAAATACGTTCTTGGAAAGAGCTTAAGGGGAAAGAATTTGTAGTTGTGGGAGGCTATGAAAGCGGTGTAGATGCAGCGTCAAATTTGGCAGCATTAGGGAAAAAAGTAAAGTTAATCGATCGCCAGAGTAGCTGGTTAAACTTAGACTCAGATCCTAGTGTTTCTCTGTCTCCTTATAGTCTAAAACGTTTAGAAATAGCTTATTCTATGGGTCGGGTCGAACTAATTGGAGAACAGCACATTGAAGCAATCAAAGCAGTAAAAAAAGGATATGTGGTGGAGAGCGAGTACGAACAGTGGTTTAGTTCCACACCGCCAATTCTCTGTACGGGATTTAACAGCAGTTTAAAACAAATCGCACCTCTATTTGACTGGACAAATGGCTATGCAGCCCTGACTCAAGAAGATGAGTCTACCCTAACTCCAGGATTATTTGTCGTCGGTCCTTCAGTGCGTCACGGCGATATAATTTTTTGTTTCATTTATAAATTTCGGCAGCGATTTGCTGTGGTAGGAAATGCGATCGCTCAACGTCTGGGAATCGATCCAAGTCCATTGGAAGCCTATCGCCGAGAAGGTTTGTTCTTAGATGACCTTTCTTGCTGTAATAACGATTGTGTTTGTTGAAAAGTAAAGTGAATATTTTTACGCCGTCAAAATTAGAGCGCGATTGTATTGTGGTCATTGGGAAAGAGAGTACGGGCAAGTCCCAACTAATTGCTTCTCTTACAGGACAGACTGCCCATAGTGCCAATTTTCGCGGTTCTACAGTGACTTGTGACACTTATCAATCTGAAGCCTATACCTTTATCGATACTCCTGGAATTCTCTATCGTTCCGACAGCGTAACTACTAAGAAAGCTTTAAGACAGCTACAAGAAAATGACACCGTGCTATTGATAGTCAAGGCAACCGAAGTAGATCGAGATTTAGCAGATCTACTACCTTTAGTAGCAGATAAAAGGGGCATTGTTGTGATTACTTTCTGGGATAAGGTATTCTCGACGGTTCATAACGGACATCTCACGGGTCTGGGGCAACCCCAGACCCCGTGTCCTCCTCAACAAGTGGTTCGGGAATGGAGGGAAACTTCTAGCCTGAGCATTGTCACTGTAGATGCCCGCCACACTACTACAGAACAAAAAAACTCGATTTTGGCTTCTCTGCAAGAACCTAATCCTTTTCCCGTACAATGGATTCCTACAAGGGCTGGCTGGCATATTCAACCCCAACCAACGCTGTTAGAACATCCTCGACTAGGCTGGTTATTGGCGATCGCTTTATTACTTATTCCTGCGATTATTGCTGTCTGGGGTGCTAACTTCTTTGCGACCTTAGCAGATCCTATAGTCCAAGGTGCGATCGCTCCCATTATTAAACCTTTATTCCAACTCCCAATCTGGTTAAGAGAAATACTGATAGGTCAGTATGGACTGATAACTATGAGTCCGTTGCTGTTTATTTGGGCGATGCCCACAGTAATTCTTTATGCTCTATTCTTGGGCGCATATAAAGCTAGTGGGTTAATAGAACGAATTACCATTGCTCTCAATCCTTTACTCCGTCCGTTTGGGTTATCGGGACGGGATTTAGTACGAGTAATTATGGGTATGGGGTGTAATGTTCCTGCGGTGATTAGCACCCGTGCCTGTTCTAGTTGTTCTAGGGGAACTTGTATTTCCGCGATCGCTTTTGGTTCGGCTTGTTCTTATCAGTTTGGCGCAACTTTAGGGGTCTTTAGTGCTGCTAAGTTACCTTACTTGATAATTCCTTACCTGCTGTATCTAACCGCAACCACCTTGATCTATACCTACATCATTTCTTCCCCTACAGCTAAATCGAATCAGAATCCCCTAGTAATCGAAGGAAGAGCATTTTTAGAATTTCCTCATTCGTCAGTAATTTGGCGCGAAGCTAAGTCAACTATTAATCAATTTTTGTTCAATGCAATTCCCATATTTTTAGTTATTACCGTTATTGCTTCTGTGTTGAATTGCTTAGGAACGATCGCAGCTTTAGCCAATATTATTAAGCCTTTGATGGGATTGTTTAATTTACCCACTGAAGCCTCATTGCCTATTGTTTTAGCTTCTATTCGCAAAGATGGACTGCTATTATTTGCCGAACCAGAAACCTTGGCTATGTTAACTCCATTGCAGGTTTTGACTGGGGTGTATCTAGCAGGAGTATTGCTACCTTGTTTAGTTACTCTGTTAACTATTACGCGAGAACAGTCTCTTCGATTTGCCTTATTGCTGTTAAGTAGACAGGCGATCGCTGCGATATTTTTTTCTCTATTACTTGCTTGGGGAGGATTATTAATCAAGTAATAAGTAATGGGCGAGCGGTAGTTTCGGGACGAAAACGTACGGTAAGAGCACTTGAGCTGCGGTAAGAATCCTTTAAACCCTGATTAATACCAAATCCGTAATATACTCAATACAAAATCAGAATGTCAAATGCCCAAAAAAGCTTATTTAGCTGACTATGCTTAACTTATGACTAACTTTTATAAGCTTTTATAAACCGGATTTGGTATCAGTTATGAACTTGAAAATCACCCGATAAGTTGTTTGTCACTATTAGTCCTTGGCCTGATATCAAGTTCCCTATTCCCTTAACTATCAATTATTATCTGAAGTATTGTTGATTTGAACATTCCTGTGACTAGTACCATTATGACTAGTACCATTGTGACTAGTACCATTGTGACTAGTACCATGGGATTGTCTGGCCATCCACTGAGTCAATTCCTGAGATAGCTGAGTTAGGGACTCAATTAACTGGTGTGAAACCTCTACAGGAAAATTACCAGAACGGACGTGCAAATCTAGCTTAGGAAAGGGAATATCAACATGGTAATGACGTAGTATTTCTTCAATCAGAAAGTAAAGCTCACTCTTGATTTGGAACTGCTTGGGAGGGTCTTCAATCCAAACCAACAACTCAAACTTGAGGGCATTTTCTCCAAATCCAGTAAAAAATACATTAGGGGCAGGTTGATCTAAGATTTCTGGATGTTGAGAAGCTGCCTCAATCAGAGCACTACGTACTTTAATTGGATCTGAACCATAGGCCACGCCTACGGGTAATTTTAATCGGGATACTGGATTATTGTGAGTCCAGTTGACCACTTCAGCTTCAAGAAAGCGAGAATTGGGGATAATGATTGAAACTTGATCCAAGGTCAGGATTTCTGTACTCCGAATACCGATATTTTCTACTGTTCCCATCAGTTCCCCAACATTCACAAAGTCCCCTACTTGGATCGGACGCTCAAAAATGAGTACCAAACCGCTGACACATTCTTTAGCAATTCCCTGGATTCCCAAGCCAATGCCCACACCCAAAACTCCGACAAATACAGCTAGAGAACTAAAGTCGATTCCCCACAACTGCAATAGGACAATAACACCGATAAAGAGTATGGCATAATGGGTAATCAGGGCAATAGTCTCCTGCGCAGGGCGGCTGAGATTGGTGAGGCGAAGAATCCGCGATCGCAAAACTTTTTTTACTACCTTGGCTAGGACTATCAGAGCAGCAAATAACCCAATCAAGCTTAATAACCCTAAGACAGAATAGGGTTTATCTCCCACCCAAATGATTTCCCACGTCAAGCTTTGAACAAATGTGTCGTTAACTTGGCGGCTCAACTGGCGAGTTTGGGGAAATAGGTTACTAGTATAAATCAGGGTAAATACTAGGATAGTGAGCCGGAAAAGGAGTATGAGAGTCCCGCCTGCAATTTCAGCACGTAAGGCAGGTTGGCGACGGTGTCGATGGGTTGACTTAGTTAGCTTTTTGTGAAACAGCCATTTAATCCGGTGATCCCACAGCGAGCCTACTCCCCAACTAGACATGATTCCCCATAAGCCACATCCAACGGATAAGAATACCGCTTGCAGGATATAGTCCTCGGTACGTTCGATAAACGCCCGTTCCATGGCATTCTGTAGCAGTCTTTGCCAAAATCGGGCTTGTTCCTTGGGACTTCTTCCGGTTAGAGTATCATTGGTGGTTACCGATAGCAAGTGGTTACCATTTACCTTAATCACTGGTAAATTGTCAGTCCCAGCGATTCCTACGTCTATGGTTGGTGGTGCTGTCTCGATGATATGCTTGAGGGTATCACTGACGTAATCAGCCCGTTGTTGAGCAGTTAATGACCCAGCCGGTGCTACATCAAACAGCGGACGCCCATCCAGGAAAATAGTTACCCGATTCAGATTGTCCTGAGCCACAATTGGCGCAGCTGCAATCAAGCAAGCGATAGCGATCGCTCCAATTACTACCAAGATCACTTGCGTCAGCCAATATCGGCAGCGAAAGAAGGGATTCATCAGCTACCAAAAATATTGCAGTTGAGAGCCAGGAGGCTTTAGCCCCGTCTAATAGGAAGCCAAAGAAAGGGAAGCCTAGTGTTAACTGTACTTTAGTGTTAACTAAAGTGCCTCTGTAGCATTACTTAAGACGATTAATTGGTAATTGGTAATTAGTAATTGGCTGATAGCTGATAGCTGATAGCTAATTGCTGATTCCTCAAAGTATAGTTATCAGACTAACCCTTTAGGGAAATAGCATTTGAGCCGTCTGGTTCAGAAGCTGCCGAGATAGTAGCAGCATTTTGTTCCGCCTCCAGTTTCGGCTTCAAGTACAAATTTTCTAGTACCAGAGCTGCACCAGCTACCCAAGGGGGAACAATCAAAGCACCAAGAATCCCCAAAACCTTTGCACCACCTAGCACTGCCAACAACTGATATAAGGGGTGAACTCTTACAGAAGACCCCACCAGTAGGGGGTCAAGAATATAGGTTTCCAGATTCTGAATAATCACAAATAGTAGCAATACCCACGAGAAAGTCCATCCCCCTTGAGCAATTGCCACAATTAATGCTGGAATTGCTCCCAAGACCGGACCAAAGAAGGGAATCAAATTGGTCACCCCAGCAATTACACCCAAACCCAAGGCAAACTCTGACAGTCCCAAAAATTTTAAACCAACAGTAATCGCCATGCCTAAAATTCCTGAAACCACTACTCGCCCCTGGATGTAACCCCCCATCCGTTGGCTGACTGGCTTGACTTGGGCTGCCAATTTTTCATCCCAGGGTTTGGGAAACAAACTTACCCCCCCTTTAATCAATTGTTCAGACCCAGCTAACATATAACCAGACAGCAGTGTTGCCAGAATTACGGTAAACACTCCAGCCAGAAGACTCCTTGTCAATCCATAGGACTGCACTACTAACTGCTGAGAGGAACGAATCACCCAAGAGGTAACGGTCCCAGCATCAAACATTTGACTCAGAGCTGGTTCAGTCATCCCTAGGCGAATCGCTAAAGCATCTAACAAAGAGGTTAAAACCTCTAAATATGCTGGTAGTTTCCGAAATAAACGCTGAATTTGCTCAGCTACTGTTGGTCCAATCACTAAGCCTATCCCTGTCAAACCAGCGATTAAGCCTAAATAAACCAGAATAACCGCTAGCCAGCGGGGAATCCTTAACTTTTCAGCACTATCAATAATTGGTGCTAGAGTAGACGCGAGCACTACTGCAATCATCAGTACTACTAGCAAAGCTCTCAGTTGCCAGAGCAGGACGATTGTCAAGCTAGTAGCAACAATCAGCAGTAAATTAGCTAAGGAGATTTTAAGGCGTAGCATAGACTTCCATTTGCATGTTGAGTGCCTGCAAATAGTCTACAGAGAAAACAGCTGAATTAGTTGAAGGTTGGAGGTACGGTATTCAACCTACCTTCAACCTTGATCAATCCAACTCCTCTTCACCCACATCATCAAGGGCTGGGGGAGCATCACCGGGTGTTCGCAACATTTCTACCATCTCCTGAATTTCTGCTGGAGGTGGGGGTGTCAGGCGAGAAACCACTACAGTCACGATGAAATTAAGCACCATCCCTACGGTACCAATCCCCTCAGGGGAAATACCGAAAAACCAGGGTGTCATACTATAGAATTTCACCCCAATGATGTAAACGGTGGTAAAAATTAACCCTACCACCATGCCAGCAATTGCCCCTTCTCGGTTGGTTCGCTTATCAAATACCCCTAGCAGAATCACTGGGAAAAAGCTGGCAGCGGCTAAACCAAAGGCAAAGGCTACCACTTGGGCTACAAATCCAGGGGGATTGATACCAAAGTAACCGGCAATGGCAATAGCAGCAATTACCATAATTCGACCGACCATCAATCGTTGGGACTCCGATGCCCTAGGATTAATGATGCGGTAGTAGACATCGTGGGCAATTGAGCTAGAAATCACTAGCAGTAATCCTGATGCAGTGGATAAAGCGGCGGCTAGTCCTCCTGCTGCTACTAGGGCAATTACCCAGGGAGCAAGTTTGGCTACCTCTGGTGTGGAGAGTACAATGATATCTCGGTCAATCTTAATTTCATTGGTCTCTTTGTCGGGTTTCAGCTCGATCTTGCCATTGCCGTTTTTATCGTCAAAGGCCAATAAACCAGTATTTTCCCATTTGGTTGCCCAGTCCAGCTGACGCACTTCCTCAATGGTATGGTTATGGAGGCTATCAATTAGGTTATAGCGGGCAAAGGCAGCAACGGCAGGAGCTGTGGTGTAGAGTATGGCAATGAATAATAGCGCCCAGCCAGCGGAATAACGAGCAGCTCTAGCATTGCGTACGGTGTAAAAGCGTACAATCACATGGGGAAGTCCAGCAGTACCGACCATTAAGGCGATAGTGATAAATAAGACATCCAGCATGGACTTGTTGGCAAAGGGTTTAGTGTATTCCTGGAAACCCAGATCTACCTGAATTTGATTGAGCTTCGGGATAATGTCACTGAAGGTGAATCCTAGCTGGGGAATCGGGTTGTCGGTCAGTAGAGTTGCGATCGCAATCGCTGGAATCAGGTAAGCCACAATCAACACGCCATACTGGGCGACTTGAGTCCAGGTAATTCCTTTCATCCCCCCCAGCACGGCAAAAAATGCCACAATTACCATACCAATCACTACACCCTGACCGATATCCACTTGCAGAAAGCGGCTAAATACAATACCTACCCCTCGCATCTGTCCTGCGACATAGGTTAAGGAGACAAAAATAGCAGCAACTACTGCTACCAACCGAGCAATATTCGAGTAATAGCGGTCTCCCACAAAGTCCGGTACTGTGTATTTTCCAAACTTCCGCAGGTAAGGGGCTAACAATAGCGCTAGTAGGACATATCCTCCTGTCCAGCCCATCAGGTAAATTGAGCCATCATATCCTAAGAAAGAGATTAGCCCTGCCATAGAAATAAAGGAAGCAGCAGACATCCAATCCGCCGCTGTAGCAGCACCATTAGCAACAGCGGGAACACCTTGATCTGCTACGAAAAACCCTTTACTATCGCGCACCCGAGAGCGCCAACCAATGTAAAGGTATAGAATAAACGAAATAATGACCAATACACTGGTCCAAGCTTCAACTGTCATAGATATTTCTTTGTCTGAATAATTGCTATAGCGCTGCGCGCAGGGAATCGGGAATCGGGAATCGGGAATCGGGAAAAAATAGGATGTACATCATTACTATGAGAAACCATATCCAGGGATTGTTAGTAATGAAAAAACAGTATTTTTTTAGTTCAAAATACTATATAATTTTCCTATTTAAATTCCTAACCTTTAACTATTAATTCCTAACCATAAACAACTATAATTGATAGTATGGCTTGGTTAAGCAAAACCATTTATTTGCCAACCGTAAACATTACTTTTTGTATTTACGGTCAATTTTATCCATTTGTATAGCGTAGATAAAAATTAGCACGACAAAGGTAAAAATACTCCCTTGTTGTGCCATCCAGAAGCCTAGGGGAATATTCCCTACACTGACATTGTTCAGTAATGTTACAAGCAGAATGCTGCATACAACGGATACGAATGCCCAAACAATTAGGAGATTCCGAATTAATGCGATGTTGGCACGCCAGTATGCCTGACGTTTGTTCTGGTTCATAGTTTTATTAGTAATGCACTAAATGTACTATTTGCGCTTGACTAGCTTCTGGATATACAGCAACCACTGATAATTGCTCTGTAAGCATTCAGCCCTTAGCGGTCAGCCCTCAGCCATTCGCGTAGTGTGGCCTACTGCTGATAGCTGATAGCTGATAGCTTACATTGCTCTAACATGGCTTATCAGTAGTCCAAAATGTGCTAAAATATACAGAAAATTTGCCTCAGCTTAGGGATAGGCTACACCAAAGGTGAACACAAACCGTCTTTTTGGGGTTTTCTTAATAAAATTAAACAATTCTGGGGATTTAATCCTGTCTTTAGGCCATGGCATTGGGCGATGCGCGCCAGCATAAGCTGATCACAGCTGTGCAATTTGCCACTGCCCCAGACCGCTTGTCGGGTTGTTTAAAGGAATATTAATTGAATTGTGAATATTTTTTCGTCAAGAAACGTAAAGCTTAGAGCAAGATTATGTTAAGTTTCGATAAAATAAATCGTAAGTTGATCACCAAACGCGATCGCTAAAATCACGGCGTTGCTGAATCTTCAAATGAATAGGAGTAGAGTGGGCATCCTGCCCGCCCGCAAATAAGGAGGAAACTGGCAAGATGCCAGTTCTACGCAAGATGCCAGTTCCATGCCTGATGCCAATTCCACCTCACTCTTAAAATAATTTCATTATTAAGCAACGCCCGATTTATTCCCAACATCTGAAAGTTACCAGAGCCGAGTATTCAATCGCCTATTGATGGATACTACCATCAGGCATGATGGTATTGCTTAAGTTCGCCCCCTTCAGGTTGGCACGGTAAACTTTGTCGGGATAACCCCAATCAGTAAGATCGAAGGTATAGTCTAGTTGTGCTCCCTTGAGGCTAGCGTCGGAGAGGTTGGCCTCGGAGAGGTCAATTCCCCTCAAGTCAGCCCGTTCAAGATTCGCTCCCATCAAGTTAGCCCCCCTGAGATTGGCACTGACTAAATAGTGGTCGATTGGCAATGAAGCACTTATTTCCATATCAGCCAGTTTTGCTTCTTGGAGATTCGCTTTCTCCAGGTTAACTCCACTAAGATTAATAGCTACCAGATTGGCTTTTGATAAATTAGCTTCCCTGAGGTTAGCTCTTTCGAGATTAATTGCCTTGGCGGAAAGATATGATAAGTGGGCTTCTTGGAGATTAGCTTTTTCTAAGTTAGCTTCTGTGAGGTTGCTCCTTAGAAGGTCAGCATTTTTCAGGTTAGCTCTACGCAGATTAGCCCCACTGAGGTTAGCTTTTTCCAGCTTAGCGTTTTCTAGGTTAGCTTCCTCTAAGTTGACCCCTACCAAATATGCCTTTTCTAGATTCGCTCCCGCTAAGTTAGCCCCTGCTAAATTAGCCTTTTCCAGATTCGCTCCTTTTAAATCCTCTCTGGACAGTTCTAGCCCTGCTAAATTACAGTTTTGACAATTTTTTGTTTCCCGTAACTGTTCGAGAGGATTGTCTTGATTCATAAGAAAATTGTCTTGATTCATAAGAGAATTGTCTCGATTGAGAATGAGCCAAGTAATTCCCAAAAGGGCAACCACTCCCAAAGAAATTCCCCAGATAAACGATTGTCTAAGTTTCATTGGACTAATGGCAGAATTCGTAGCAAGTTAACAAACCAGGTTATCTGTTATCTCCCCGGTTTGTGTCTCTTCTATAGTAGCTTTTGACCAAAGTATTATTATATATTTCCGTTTTTTTGTGTCGGAATTTAAGATGTTGTGCTAGCGTCCCAAATAAAGGAACGCCTTTTCCCAAAAGAATTGGAACGCGAGTAATAATCATTTCATCAACAAGGTCTTCTTTAAGAAAACTTTGTATTACTCTACCTCCATCTATGTAAAGATTTGTATATCCCTTTTGATTCAACTGATTAATTATTTTTTTTATATCTCCACGAACAATTTCTGCTTTACCAAAATATTCTTCTGGAAGTTTCGTTAAGCTATTGGTTAATAAAAAAACGGGTTTCTGATAAACCCATTCACCAAAACTTAAAACTTTATCAAAGGTTTTTCTTCCTATCACTATGGCATCTATGCTTTTCATAAACTCAGCATATCCATAATCACTTTGTTCGGGGTTAGGTATTTCTTCTAGCCAATCTAATCCGCCATCAATTGTAGCGATAAATCCATCTAAGCTTGTTGCTATATAAACATAATTTGTCATTGGATTTTTTCCGTAATTGTCAAAATTAATCCTGATCTAGCGTTTCTAGGACTCATGAGGTACAGTAACAACAATGAGTAAACCAGTTATAGCGTTTGCGTTCGCGTAGCGTAGCCCTTCGGGCTAATCGCCTTTGGCGCGGCTTCGCCGATCGCTAAATTTGTGAGAAATGCGGGGTCTTCAGTACATTTTATGCTAAATTTACAGTTAAAAAACTCAGAAAGCTTACTGTACAGGTAAAATTAGGCTATTCAACTCACAAAATTTTCTGAATACGGCCTCTGACCACTGTTCCGGTGATCCGCTGTGAAATACTGTTTATTTAGCATAACAAGTACGGAAGAGCCTGTAATCCATGGCAGACTATAAGCAAGCACTGGTTAAAGACGGTAAGAATCGAGAAGGTCTAATTGTCTTTCCTGCCTTCATTACCCAGAAGGAAATGGATGCCCTTAAAGACTTTAGAGTGGGGGATCGGGATACCTTTGTTGTAGCCTATCCTAAATCTGGGACGACATGGATGGAGCAGATTGTTCACTTGCTTGCTAACAATGGAGAGCAAGGGGACAAAGTATTGAGTGAAGCAGTTCCTTGGTTAGAAGGTGCCGCAACTCGTTATGGAGGTTTAGAGAATCTGATTAAAACTCCTAGCGATCGCCGTTACTTTCACACTCATTTACCGTTGTCTTTGATGCCAATGTTTGGCGAAACTAAAGCAAAGTATATTTATGTTGCTCGCAATCCTAAGGATAATGCTGTCTCCTATTATTATCATGCATTGAGCAAAATGGGATACGAGGGGAGTTGGAGCGAATTTATTAAACTATATACTGAAGGTAAGGTTGCCTATGGCTCAATATTCGATCACGTTTGGGACTGGTGGAAAGCGAGCCAAGATTCAGATAATGTCATGTTTGTTAAGTACGAAGACATGAAAAAAGATTTAGCTCAAGTCGTTACTGATGTTGCTAGCTTTATCGATATTCCTTTAACCTCAGATTTACTCGATACAGTGGTTGCCGCTAGTGACTTTTCGGCAATGGCAATCAATCCCAAAGCTAATCTAGATTGGGTGCCTCAGCGAGAGGGTACCCCCAAACATATGCGCAAAGGAATTGTCGGAGATTGGAAAAACCACTTTTCTTCAGAAGAGACTAGTAGTTTTGATGCTCTATATCAATCCAGAATGGTAGAATTTGGTCTGAAATTTGACTTTGAGTCTTAATTCTGGACAACCTTCACATTCCAACCTCCGGTCTTCACAATTAAGCCTATACCTTCACAATTGAGCTGCAGCTTTCACAATTCAGCCTTAATTGCGATGCCATGTGGTAACACCACCACCCTGGTCAATCAACGTAATCCCTTGAGCTTGCAAGTCATCGCGAATGCGATCGCTTAATTCAAAGTTCTTGGTTTTCCGTGCTTCAGCCCGTTGCTGAATCAGTGCCTCAATTTCCCCATCACTCAATCCATCCGTAGAAACTTCTGTTTCTTCTTCTGGTTGTGCTTCTAACCCTAATACCTCGGCTAATTCCACGAGACTACGCCATTGCTGCTCTAATTCTGGAGCAGGAGTCTCTGTTTTACCCTGATGTACGAGGATATTGCCTTCCCGGCGTAACCCTTTGGCCACTTCAAACAATACCGCTAAGCCTCCAGCAAAGTTTAAGTCGTCATCTACGGCTTCTTGAAACTGTTGCGCTATAGTTTCTTTTACCTGCAAGGAGTTAGAGGGTGTGGCTGATTGGTCTTGCCATCCTAATTGTATACCATAGTTATGGCCAAAAAGCAAGCCTTCTTTGAGAGTTTGCCAGCCATTGGTAGCAGATGCGATCGCATCATCCGTAAAATCTACTGGTTTACGGTATTGCGCCATTAACACAAATAAGCGCACTGCCATGGGGTCAACCGGACGGTCTAGTAAGTCTCGGATAGTAGTAAAGTTGCCTAAAGACTTAGACATTTTCTCTCCATCCACCTTGACCATGCCATTGTGTAACCAATAACGGGCTAGGCTTTTACCAGTTACGGCTTCCGATTGAGCAATTTCATTTTCGTGGTGGGGGAAAACCAAGTCAGAGCCACCAGTATGAATATCAATCGTTTCCCCGAGCATATCTCGCACCATCGCCGAGCATTCAATATGCCAACCTGGACGACCTGGTCCCCAAGGGGATTCCCAGGAGGGTTCCTCTGGCTTAGCGCTTTTCCAAAGCGCAAAATCAAACGGGTCTTTCTTCTTAGGCTCAGTGGAGTCTGCTACATCTACCCGTCCACTGGCTCCTGCTTGCAAATCCTCTAACTTGCGCCCAGAGAGTTTGCCGTAGTCATCAAACCGACGCACTGAATAGTACACATCCCCATCAGCTTGGTAAGCATAGCCCTTTTGTTCCAACTCATACACCAGTCGCTTGATTCCATCTAAGGTATGAGTCGCGCGGGGGTAAGCATTAGCCTCTTTGACATTCAGCCGTGCCATATCTTCAAAATAGGCATCAATGAAGCGTTCAGACACTGCCTCCATAGAGGTGCCTTCCCTTCGGGCTCGGTTCAGGATTTTATCATCAATATCTGTAAAATTTTGGACATAATTCACATCATAACCCCGCCATTGTAAATAGCGACGAGCGGTATCCCAGACAATACAGGTTCTTGCATGACCCAAGTGGCAAAAGTCATACACCGTAATGCCGCAGCAGTACATCCGGACCTTACCAGTTTCCAATGACTCAAAGGATTCCTTGCGGCGGGTTAAGGTATTGTAAAGGTGTAGGGTCATGACAAAGAAAAGATAAAATCACCAACAGTGGGCTATAGATATACTTTTGACATCCTCCCTGGTTAAATCAAAGATTATAACGAGGGATTCCTAAGACTCACGACTTAGGTTTCTGTTTCCTTCTCCCCTTGGGGGAGTTTTTCGCACCAGCCTTCCGAGATTTACTCTCTTTCGCCGTAGGCGACGCTACGCTAACGGGTCTTACGGTCGCTCCGCAGACTGACACGGCAAGTCCTGCCGCCAAAATGTTAATTTATGCATTGATATCACGATTAGCCCGAAGGGCTAAGCTACGCGAACGTGGTGAGCATTGCAGGATAGGCAATCCCATTCCCGAATATTCAAAGGTAAAGACTCAACACGATTTAGGCAAACAGAACACAGTTTGCTACTAGTAAACCACTTATCAATGGAAATGGCTTCTCGATTATACCATTGAGACTTGTACTTAATCTGACGAATTATTTCCGCCCAGTTGGCCTCACTGATAACTTGAGCTAGTTTGTGATTTTTGACCAGATTTTTCACAGCTAAATCTTCAAACGCAATCAATTGGTTTTCTCTGACCAGTTGAGTAGTTAGCTTGTGGGTAAAATCTCGTCTAGCGTCTTTGATTTTTGCATGCACCCTGGCAACCTTTAACCTGGCTTTGTAACGATTGTTAGAACCTTTTTGTTTTCGTGACAAAGCTTTTTGGTATTTAGCTAGCTTTTTCTTGAGCTTTTTAAAATGTTTGGGATTGGCAATTTTATCTCCGTCGCTCGTTGTGATCAGGCTAGTAACTCCTAAGTCCAAGCCAACTTGTTTGTCTGTGGTCGGTAAGCTCAAATCTCTATGGTCATCAAACCTAATTGAGATCTGCCACCGATCAGATGGATCTAAGCTAACTGTAACAATACTTGGAGTACAATTTGCAGGTAACTGACGACTCCAACGAATCGCTAAAGGTTCTTTGCATTTGGCCAGATAGACTTGACCATCTTTCCATTTGAATGCTGACTTAGTAAATTCTGCACTACCACCATTACGTTTTTTATTGAAGTTAGGATACTTAGCTCGACCGGCAAAAAAATTATTAAAAGCGGTTTGTAAATGTCTTAATCCTTGCTGAAGAGGAACAGAACTAACGTCATTCAAAAAGAACAAGTCATCCTGTTTTTTCCATTCTGTCAACATTAATAAAGTTTCCTTGTAGCTTATCCGTCGGGAGCGTTTGTACCAACCTGAAGTCCTAGCATCTAAAGCTTTGTTGTAAACAAGTCTTACACATCTTAGAGTTCTCCTCAGCATAGTTTACTGTTCAGGGGTTGGATAGAAACGGTAACGGTAAGCTTTTTCGACCATTATTTACTCTTTGGTATACACTTACATTTTAATATCTTCTGTGTAAAATGTCAAGTGGACGCAATTCATGAGGGGCTGTGTGGGTCACCTGCGTCCGCACTTTATAAGCCCCGTCTCCCGTTATACCCTTAAGATTAGCGGGAGATTAATTGCTGTTTTAGATAAAATACGATATATTGGTAGACCTTGATTCTGAACTGTTTTCAAACGTTGCCTTATGCAAACTTTACCGACTGAATCCCCATCTGGTCAAGGGATGGAAGCGCCGAAACAAGGCTTACCCGTTACCATTATTACCGGTTTCCTGGGTAGCGGTAAAACCACCCTCCTTAACCATATCTTAAGTAATCAAGAAGGCGTCAAAACAGCAGTCCTTGTTAATGAGTTTGGTGAAATTGGTATTGATAATGAGCTGATTATCAGTACTGATGATAATATGATCGCCCTGAATAATGGCTGTATCTGCTGCACCATTAATGATGATTTAATTGAAGCAGTTTACAAGGTATTGGAGCATCCAGACAAGCTGGATTATTTAGTGGTGGAAACCACCGGATTAGCGGACCCCTTACCAGTGGCGCTAAGCTTTTTGGGCACAGAATTGCGAGATATGACTCGTCTCGATTCTATTGTCACTATGGTAGATTCAGAAAACTTTAGTATCGATCTATTTAATAGTGACGCGGCAAGTAGTCAGATTGCTTATGGGGATATTATTATCCTCAACAAGACTGACTTGGTAGATCAAGCCAATGTAGACCAATTGGAAACCCGGATCAGAGATATGAAAACTGATGCCAGGATTTTGAAAACTACTAAAGCCCAAGTGCCAATTCCTTTAATTCTCAGTGTTGGTCTCTTTGAGTCCGATAAGTATTTCGACAGCAAGACATCAGATCATGATCATGACCATCACCACCATGATCATGACCATCATCACCATCATGACCATGACCATCACCACCATGATCACCATGACCACCATGACCATGATCATGACCATCATCACCATCATGACCATGATCACGCTCATCACTATCACTCCGATCACCTAGAAATTGACGGATTCACGTCTCTTTCTTTCGAGAGTGACAAGCCCCTAGGGCTTCGGAAGTTTCAGGATTTCCTAGACAATAAGTTACCCTCTAATGTGTTCCGCGCTAAGGGAATTCTCTGGTTTGATCAAAGTCCTCACCGTCACATATTCCACCTCAGTGGTAAGCGTTTCTCTATTGAAGATGATGAGTGGAAAGGTGAACCAAAAAATCAATTAGTCCTGATTGGACAAGATTTAGATCATGATACATTACGTGAGGAATTAAACCAGTGTATCTCTTCAGAGTCTACCAATACAGGGACGGGGATTTGGTAAGTAATGGTTGAAGGTTAGTTTGTTGAAGGTTGAAGGTTAGTTTGTTGAAAATGGAGAGACATCTTATGCCTCAATCTCCAATCCCCTCAGTTCAAGCTGTTAGAAAAATTAACTTTAATTTACCACCAGGACCAAAAGGATATTTACTGTTTCAACTTTCTAAACTTCAGCATCAGCCAATTGACTATTTTGGGCATATGTGGCAGGAATACGGAGATTTAGTACGCCTGCCAATCATGCCAGGATTAAGTTTAAATTTGGCGAGCCATCCAGATCATGCAGAACATATTTTGTCTAGCCATCAGGAACGATATGGAAAGCCAGATCTATTTCTCAAATCCATGAATTTACTTCAGGGGCAAGGACTTTTTAGCAGTGAAGGAGAGGTTTGGCTTCGACAGCGACGCTTAATGCAGCCAGCATTTCATCAAAAGCAATTAGTTAAACTTCATAATGTAATCCTTGATTGTGTAGAATCACTTTTGCGTGAATGGTCGGAAAAGCCAGAAGGCGAGATTATTGATATTGCAGCCGAAATGTCACGGCTTACTTTAAAAATTGTCAGTTCCACCCTATTCAGTATTGATATCAGTAGTAAGACAGATAAACTAGGGCAGTCTTTGCGAACAGGTTTGGAATATGTCTATTACCGAATGAATAGCCCCCTGGCACTACCTTTATGGATGCCTACCCCCAGAAATCTTGAATTCCGTAAAGCAAAACAAACACTCGACCGCCTGGTTTTAGACATTATCCAGTACCGTCGTAAACATCCCTCAGAGCACAATGATTTGCTGTCAATGCTTCTAGCTGCTCAAGATGAAGAGACTGGAATCGGGATGAGCGATCGCCAACTTCAAGACGAAGTAATTACGTTAATTAATGCGGGACATGAAACCACAGCTACTGCATTAGCTTGGACATGGTATCTAATCGGAACGCATCCTGATGCTATGGCTCAGATGCAGGATGAAGTACAAACCGTTTTAAATGGCAATTACCCTACGGTTGAAAATTTGTTCCAACTCGAATACACTCGTCGCGTATTTGATGAGTCTTCACGTCTTTGCCCAATCGGTTTAGGACTACCAAGAGTTGCCTTAAACGATGATGAAATTCAAGGATATTTTATTCCCAAAGGTACAATTTTCACTATTGCTCAATACTTCATTTTTCGCCATCCTGATTTTTGGAATAATCCAGAACAGTTCGACCCTGACCGATTTCTACCTGAAAACGTGAAGCAAAGACCTAAATTTGCCTTTTTTCCCTTTGGTGCAGGTCAACACATCTGTATTGGCAAAAATTTAGCTCTGATGGAATCTACAATAATCTTAGCAGCTATCATGCAACGGTTTCACATTGAATTAGTTCCTAATCAATCCATAGAAATAGACCCCAGATTTTCCCTACGTCCTAAATATGGGATTAACGTTAGAGTGCGGAAAAGATATTAAGCTATAGCAATTCTACGACTTGTGAGGTACAAATATCTGGGTTTTAGGGAGCAGGGA
>NZ_CEYLVT010000111.1:0-24193 GCF_982860115.1 Moorena sp. | reverse complement strand
CTACAAACTTTACATACCAAGCATTTCAGGCTGTTTCGTCGCCCCCCCAGCTTAACTAGCGTAACCATTCAGCAGTCAGCCGTCAGCCTTGGCAAAAGGACACGCTACCCGAATGGCACCTCAAGTAGCGTGGGCGTAGCCCTTAAGCTTAATGCTTACAAAAAGCCAAACTTATAAAGCGTTCATACTAATCACATCTTGACTCAAAACTTGATTCAATTTGCCACTGCGATATCCTTCTAAATCCAGGGTCACATAGACAAAACCCAACTCCTGAAACTCTGCCACTAACGTCGGTAAATCTGTGGTTACCACAAATTCCTTAATCTCTTCCGGTAGTAACTCAATCCGTGCGGTATCTCCTTCTGAACGAACCCTCAAATTCGAGAAACCTAACTTCCGTAAATAGATCTCTGCTCGTCCTACCCGTTGTAACTTAGCTACTGTAATCATTTCCCCATAGGGAAAGCGAGAACTCAGACAAGGTTGGGCAGGTTTATCCCACCAGGGCAGTCCTAATTGTTTCGAGAGTTGGCGTACTTCCGCCTTAGTTACCCCCACTTCCGCTAAAGGCGATCGCGCACCTCGTTCCTTGGCCGCCTGAATCCCTGGACGATAGTCCCTTAAATCATCCCCATTCACCCCATCGACTACATAAGGATAGCCTCGCTCCAGGGCTAGAGGTTTGAGAGTGTCGTGGAGTTCACTTTTGCAAAAATAACAGCGATTGACCGGGTTAGAGGTATAGTTGGGATTATCCATCTCATGGGTTTGGACAACCTCATGGGTAATGCCAATAGTAGCGGCTTGGATGCGAGCGTCTTCTAATTCTTCTGGTAATAGTGACGGGGATTCAGCAGTGACCGCTAAAGCGCGATCGCTTAAAACATCGTAAGCAATTTTAGCAACTAGGGTGCTATCAACTCCCCCAGAATAGGCAATCAAAGCCCGTTCCATCTCAGCAAATATAGTTTTTAATTGCTTGAGTTTCTGCTCTAGCATGGTTTTGATAAATAATTTTTTCTTATTTGTAGCATTATCCCGATCTACTATGATGCCCCATTTATCATGATTAGACTTCGCGGTAGTTGTTGGGAACAGGGAACAGGGAACAGGGAACAGGGAACAGGGAAAAAAATTATGCTTCTGACTTCTGACTTCTGACTTCTGACTTCTGACTTCTGACGCTAAGCGTAGCGCTATAAATCAAAATTCCCGTTGCCAGAAGATTAGGATAGCGATCGCTAACAGTAGCACGATGTACAGTAATCCATAAAGTCCATTTAAAAACAGTTCTGGGAACGGAGGTAAGACACCATACACTGCATCATTCTTTAAATTGAGCCGTGATAAATCCGGGATAACCAAGTATAGAGTTTCAGTCATCCGCTCAATGCCAGGGTTTTCGCTCAACTTGCTTAACTCCACTAAATCACGGCTCAAGTGTCCCATCATATAAACCCCAAAGGTCAGTAAGGTTGCTAGCAGTGAACTAGTAAAGACACCAAACATCAGCGCTACTGCTGTGATTAGAGACAGTTCTAGAAATTGGTAAACCACCGAAACCAGGATGCTAACCACAGGGTATTCAATACTAGAGACACGTAACCCCAGCATATAAATGGCGGTCATAGCCACAACCAGCACAGCCAATACACCCGATAACCCTAAGTGTTTGCCAATGATAAATTCAGCGCGACTTAGAGGCTTGGGAATTAAGACTAAAACAGTACGCTTTTCGATTTCCTTGTTAATCAACCCGGTACCAACAAATACTGACACGATTACACCCAGGATACCCATCCCAGCTAGACCCAAATCCAGAAAAATTTTGTCTTGTGTGGTTGCTGCTACCTCAGGTAACAGCCTCAGGGCTATGCCTAGGGCTAGGGCAAAAAAGCCGATCAGATATAAAACGCGATCGCGTATCACTTCCCGGAAACCATTAGCTGCGATCGCCCAAATTCTTGCCAAACTCACCTACTATCTCCTATGCTCCGAATTCTTTTGCTTCCATCATAGGTGAGGTACATAAGGCAAGGGATTTTTGCTATACCAAAGGGAACAGCGGATCTCGGAACAGGGAGCGGATCTGGAAATAGGTTTGTCTACCTTATTAATATGAGAACTGCTATATCAAAACAATAGCTTGATTCGCTATTGCTATTTACATGTTTAAACTATTTTTAGTTAAATAAACTATCAATACCAATCACTAATTAGTAATTACTAATCACTAATTATTACTAATAACTAGTTATAGCGTTTATCATAGCTATGAGGTACACTATAGTTTTCACCTCTTGCCTATTGCCTATTGCCTCTTGCCTGCTCCCTGCTCCCTCTTGCCTATTGCCTCTTGCCTATTGCCTGCTCCCTGCTCCCTGCTCCCTACTCCCTGCTCCCTAAACCCCATAATTTGTACCTCATGAGTATCATAATTGCTATATCACTAATCACTGTTATGATTGCGCTTCATCAACCAAGCAACCAAACCAAGAAATAGCAATCCCATTATTCCAGCAGTAGGATCGCGATTAATGCCAGTAATCCAGGGAGCAACCTTGCCCGAATAGACTACTAATTGCCCAACATCAATAATATAATAACCCCAAACTAAGCCAGCATGGAGACCAATAGATAAACCTAGCCTTCCTTGAGTTGATCCCTTTGCCCAAATCAGGATTAACCCTAGCAGCAATAAACTCGGAAATCTCGGTAAGCTGCGAATCATATCTGGAATTGGTTTAAGGAAATGCACGAGCGCAAATGCGATCGCACCAATCCACTGTGATGTCTTAAAACTATAATCCCGTTGCAACTCATCAAGCAACCAACCCCGAAACACCAATTCTTCAGCGAAGCCTATGGCCAAAGCACTGATTAATCCCTCTACAATCAGCCGTGACCATGGCAGTGCAGGGGTTTGGAATGCTACCCAACCCAGCCACCCTTGTAATCCAAACAGACTAAGAGTCATTAACAGACCTAGACCTAGTCCTCTGATTAACTCAATAGCGTTTTGGGCTGTTAGCCGCAAACCATATTTTTTTAACAGTCCTGGCTGCCGATAAACTTTTCTTCCCCAAACTCGGACTAAGTACAGAAATACCCCGAACATTAGCCCCATAGTCAGGATTGTCACTGAGTTTGGGTCGCTACCAATTAAGTATATTGGTGCTGCTATGGGTAACCAAAGCAACAGCAAAGCTAGTATAAACATCCCCAACCTGAATGGTGCTGGGTATAGGGATAATCTAGCCAGCCTGGGTGTAAAACGTTTTATAATTTCAAGATTTGGAAAGGGAAGAATCTCTCCTATTGCCCCTTATTCGTCAGGTTCAATTGTACTACTCAGACCCCGGTTCTTCAGGGTTTCGCAATAAAACTCAGCATGCTCTTGAGCACAGGTAATCACCAATGCCAGGCCGGATTGATGGGCTTCCATCATAATGTTGACTGCTTGAGGTTGAGTCAGACTCGTCACAGTTTCCAACAAGGTTTTAACCACATACTCCATAGAGTTGAAGTCATCATTATGGAGCAATACGCGATAGCGAGGCGCGTGTTTACGAACTGTTGAACGCTTCTCAATGGTTTCAACTGACAAAGCTTGTCCCTCTCTATTTTAGATGTTTACACAAACTCTCCATTATATACTGCCATTAGTCTAACATCAGACATCTGGCAGGGAGCGCTATGATCAAAAAGTTAACATTACTTAATAGTTTACCGTGACTACCCAGGTAATTGCTACCCCTTCTAATACTCCCATCCCTGGAACTTACTGGCAGTGGCGGGGGGAATCTATATATTATGTACAGGCTGGACAGAAGCCATCAGGATACCCACCGTTACTACTAATTCACGGATTTGGGGCATCTACAGACCACTGGCGCAAAAACATTGCTCAATTGAGTCAGGATTTTGAAGTTTGGGCGATTGACTTGTTGGGGTTTGGACGTTCTGCTAAACCAGATGGGGAGTACAGTGGTAATTTGTGGCGAGACCAGTTGCATGATTTTATTACAGAGGTGATTGGTCAACCAGTAGTCTTAGCTGGAAACTCCTTGGGGGGTTATGCAGCTTTGTGTGTGGCTGCACAGCGTCCTAGCTCCGCCGCCGGTTTAGTATTGCTCAATAGTGCTGGACCGTTTAGTGATACTCAACCGGCCACTAAGGTCAATCCTGTTAAAAAAGTTCTCAATCAGGTAACCAAATCAATTTTTCTACAACCTTGGGCAAGTTTCCTGTTATTCCAGTACCTGCGGCGACCGTCAATCATTCGCAAAACCCTCCAGAAAGTTTATGTTGACCAGGGTGCGGTAACGGAACAGTTAGTAGACGAGATTTATCGCCCGTCTTGTGATCCTGGTGCTGCTCAGGTATTTGCCTCCGTGTTCAAGTCACCCCAAGGGGAAAAAGTCGATGTGTTGTTGGAACAGATGACTTGTCCATTATTGATGCTATGGGGAGAAGGGGATCCTTGGATCAAGAGCAGAGAACGGGGAGCAAAGTTTAGGGAATATTATCCTCAGTTAACGGAATATTATTTACAGGCAGGACACTGTCCCCATGATGAGATACCAGAACAGGTGAATAATCTGATCAGGTCTTGGGTAATGGGTAATGGGTAATCGGTAATTGCTACAAGATTGAAAATTGATTGCCCTATTCAGAAGTCAGGAACTGACGCACTCAGGATTATTTGACACTCCCCGCCCTATAAGAGCGGGGATTCTTAGTTCTACGACACGCCTTGTCTTGATGCAGTCGCTCATGGGGGAAACCCCCAAGACCGCGCTGCATCGCTAAAATTAGTTATCCAGCAAAGGCAATACTTAAGCCAAATACCCGTTTGAAAACGCGCATATCGAGCCTAACTTAACTAACCCCAGTGGGCTTATCTCCCTAAGCGTTGGGTCTCCCCCGTTCCCGTGTGCCCCACGGTACGTTTATGTTTTAAGTTGCTATTTTACTGGTTTCGGTATCCGTTAAGATCCATGCGTTTTAGCGGTGCGACCCGTGGCGAATTTAATTCGCCGAACGCGCCCCGCGTCTCCTACGGAGAACGGAAAGCGCACCGAAGAGGTTTTTCGCTCCTCGTGTACTAGTATCGCTTTACGTCGTTGTTTTTAAATTGGCAGTACCGACGAATCCTGCCTGTACTAGGCTACATGTTCATTATATCAAATTCGTGCTTATTGCCGTCGAACGAAGGACGGGGCTTGAAACCCAAAATTTTTGGTCAAAGATTAACATAACTTAAACCGTATCAAAAACGCGATCGCTAACATCCCACTCCGATACTAAAAAAAAGACACCAAGTCCTGCCAGCAACCCAAAAAAACTCGAAGGGAGACATGTCAATGAAAAGCACAGTAATGAAATTGTGGCTCGGTGCCTCAATTATGGCCGGTATGAGTGCGATCGCCACTACCCCAGCTGTTGCTGGAAGCCTCACCGGAGCGACCCTGACCGGTGATGACTACTACAAGATTTCATCTAACGGTACGGAGACATATATAGATCAAAATGCTATTTTGTCAACTATCTTGCAAGGTGACGCTAGTAACCCTGGTGGAAACCTAGAGCTATTTGCCAGCAGTGAAACCCTCAGCAACGAAGACTTTGAGAACTATACCGATGTCACTAGCCTAACAGGTCAAATTGGTGGTAAGGACATCACCTTGAGCAGTCTGACAGTAGCTGACTGGTTTACTGATATTGGTGGTGGCATCAGATTGGCTGAGAAGTGGTTCAGTGATGCCTTAACTGCAAACGGTCTTGGAGCTTTGATTGGTACAGGTCTAGATGCTATTGCCTATGGACAATTTCTTAACAATGGAGGATTGCAACGATTTAGCGATCCCAATATTTCCTACGTCAACCAAGATGACACAACAGGCCTAATTACCATTGGGCTAGCAGGTCACTTTAATGCTATAGATATGTTGGCATCAGCAATAGCTCCAGTTAATCCACTCTTGGCTGCTTTTCTACCACCTAGTATACAGGCTAGTGAAATTGTCAAGGTTGACTACAATGGCGAAACTAAATACCTTTACGGTTTCGAGGGCATAGAATCTGGGCTGTTGAGCCGAGAAGATGGTATATCTCACGATGCAACCTACCAAGTGGCGTTGCTTGGTACTCCTCCAGGACCGTTTGGATCGGAACCAGAAGATGTGCCTGAATCCTCTACTTTGCTTGGTCTAATCGTTGTGGGTGGTTTGTTTACTGCTGGACGGAAACTGCGAAAAGCTAACTGTTAAAGGCAATAGTGAACAATTTTACTGAGAGGGGCGCACAACCAACCGATGCTGTTGGCGAAATATTTCTTAACAAAGCAAGAAGCCCCATCAGCCCTCACCCCCAGCCCCTCTCCCAACCTTGGTACAAGGGAGCGGATTACCGCAGAATAAGGGTTTCAGGAATTCGCCAGCAGCATCCCAACCGTGCGCCCCTCTGAGTGATTAAACATGAAAAACTAGCTTTAACGTAAGCAGTCAGCGGTCAGCAGTCAGCGGTCAGCTTAAAATAAACCTATGCAGGCCATAGGCCAAAGCTGATAGCTGAACGCGCACCCGTGCGCTTCGCGCATATGCTTGCACTTAAAGAGTCAAGGATTGCGGATCAGTTTCAATCAACTTCGCCAAGTCTTGCAAGAAGGCTGCCGCATCAGTACCATAGATAATCCGGTGGTCACAGGTAATATTGACTTGCATCTGACGCTTTACACCCATCATGCCGTCAGGGGTAGCCACTACTGTAGGACGGGATGCACCAATGGCCAAAATAGAACCTTGTCCTGGGGGCAAAATCGCATCAAACCGGTCTACACCAAACATTCCTAAATTGGATAGGGTGAAAGTACCGGAATTATATTCCTCTGGCTGCAACTGCTTAGTTCTGGCACGGTCTACTAAATCTTTCCAAGTGCGAGACAGAGAATAAATATCCAGCTGCTCCGCATGGCGCAATACTGGGGTAATCAATCCACCATCAGCCATTGCCACAGCCACAGCTACATTAATGGAACTATGATACTGAATTCCCCGTTCGGTATAACTAGCATTGACCAAGGGATGCTTCTGCAAGGTAACCGCTACTGCCTTAGCCAGCAGCCCGGTCATGGTAACACCCTTAGGCTTGATTTTTTTGTATAACTTATCTAACTCATCGGTAGTGATGGTGTAACCAACCCTGAAGGTAGGCACTTGCAGGCTGACCATCATATTCCGCACCACTGCATTTTGCAAGGTATTGAATGGCACCACTTCTCCGAGGGGTACAGCTGCAGGAGGAGTTGGCAGAGGTGCTGGCAGAGGTGCTGGGGTGGGAGTGGGCATTACAGCCGCTGTCGGCAGTGGTGCTGGGGTGGTGGCTGCTGGTGTCGGAGGAGTACTCACTTTACCTGCTGCTGCTTCCACATCCTCAGCCACAATCCTGCCATGGGGACCACTTCCTCTCAAGGTATTGAGATCAACCCGTAATTCCTTCGCTAGTTTACGAGCTCGGGGAGAAGCAATAATTCTGCCATTACGGCGGCTGGGAGTATCAGCAACTGCAGCAAAAGCTGTCTGTACCGGTTCTGGGGTTGAGGCCGTTGCTTGCTGAGCTGTTGCTGTATCAGTAGCTGGTGTAGATTGGGCAGCTTGTTGTTTAGCTGCTTCAATTTCCGCTTCCGTTTCCGCAATCAGAGCAATCGGGGCTCCCACCGGAGCAGAGTCACCAGCTGATACCGTGATTGTGGCAAGATATCCTTCATAGAAGGACTCAACGTCCATATCAGCCTTATCCGACTCAACCACCACCACGGTTTCACCTTTTTCGACTTTGTCTCCCGGAGATTTTTCCCAGGAAACGATTTTGCCTTCGGTCATGGTTGAACTGAGGGCGGGCATGAAAACTTCGTGAATCATGGGGTGGTCTTCTAAATCAATTCTAGTGAGCTAGCAAAAACATGATGCCAGCTTGCATTGTAACTTGAATAAGCCCCAGAAAGCTATCGTACTCTGTAAAGAAAGCATGAGCCACAGGGCTTCGATGGTTTTCTACAATACGGATATCCTCTTTTTACTCGGGATTAGGGATTAGGGGAGTGGGTAGCTACCAATCACTCTATACATGCTCATGGCTCTTAACTAAGGGATGCAGCGCCGCCAAAGGGGGTTTCCCCCTTTGGCGGCGCTGCATCAAGAAAAGCTCTTATCTAGCAAAGGGAACAGGGAGTAGGGAGTAGGGAGTAGGGAGTAGGGAGTAGGGAACTTTTGATCAAAAATTTTCACAATTCATTATCGGTACCCTTGACTGCTGACAGGTTTGTCTTACGAGCTGGTTTAGTATAACCTTAAATCTTATCGATTTTGGTCGGCGGATGAAGGTCATTTCACTGAATCTTTAATTAACCGACTCAAACCTTGAAGAAATCACTAATTTATACCAAAAGAGTAAATTTATATCGAACGGATACGTTTCTTAACCATAAAATAACTATAATCATATGATGGCCAGAATAGTAGATACTAAGCGTTAATCAGAATCCTCAAAAAAGGATAATAAACAAACCAATTTTATTGAGCGCTAAAATTCAGTCAGTATTGAGGGGTTTAAAAACCATGAAAAAGTTATCAACACTTACGCTCACAGCAGCTTTAGTTAGTTTGGGAACAGTAGGTGCTAATCCCGCTCTAGCTGGTGAATACTTACTGGATTTTGAAAGAGATGATGCTGGTAACGTTCTCAAGGCGGGAACTAAGACAAATATTGGTGAGCAATGGGCAAATTTCGGTGTGCATATAACCAGTAACAGAGGGTCTAATCATCCCCTAAGGTTATTCAACAGCAATTGCGGACCTGATTTTGGGATTACATGCAGCGGTGGAGACGCTGACTTAGCCACGGGACCTTCATTTGGTACTAAGCCACAGGGTAATGTTCTAATTATTAACGAGAACAAAAATGCAGAACCTGACGACTGGGCTGGCGGTGGTATCATTTCCTTTGCTTTTGATAAACCCGTCTCTGTCGATTACGTCACCCTTCTAGACATTGATGAAGATCCGAAGAATAAAAACGGATATCTCGAAGCGTTTCTGGAGGATGGCACAACAGAGAAACAATCACTAAAAATTGGCACAGACAACTCCCTATCGACTTACGATTTCAGCGATCTTCCTGAGTATTCAGTGACCAAGTTAGATATTAAACTACCAGGAAGTGGTGCGGTTTCTGGCATCAAGTTTCGCGATTTCCCAGATCCTCCTAAGAGTTCTAAGAAAGTTCCCGAACCAACTTCGGCATTGGGTCTGTTGATGTTGGGTGCTATGGGTGCCGGATCAGTGTTCAAGCGCCATCAGTAATACCATCACGCTTTGCCATTAGTAATTAGATGGACTTAGGTTGAGGGGATAATGTGTTTTGTTGAGTGTTAAGTGTTAAGTGTTGAGTGTTGAGTTTTAACCCTTGACGGTTGACTGTCAACAGCCGACAAGTTAGCTTGATTTCTATCGAATGACACTTGATATGAGATGCTTAACAAAAAACTTTCCTTGACCGTGCTTACAGGTATTATCCTAATCCTGAGTGCTTGCAATCTGATTAGCAAACCCCCTGAACCCAAACCAACTGAGTCTCCTGCTAATGTCCAGACCAAGCGAGAAGACTACAAAGCCATTGACCTAGCCAATAAGGCAACACCGGATCAACTGATTGGTGCCGATCCAAAAGCGATCGCATTATCTACCTTTGGTCAAAACCAATCACTGTTGATTGAAGGAAACTTCGATGAACAGGTCAAGGTAGATTATCCATTACCTGATCAGGCGGTAGTCACCATCACTCAAACGGGTTTACCGGATGACTCTGTACGTGGCATCCGGTATCGTATTGAGTTATCCCCCAAAGAATCAGCCCAAACTGGCAAACAGTGGCAGGTGATGTGGGCTGGTCAACAGTTTACCTGTCGAGAGGGACGGGGTCATCAGGATTGGTCAACGGAATTTTGCCAGTAATGGCTGGATCAATGGCAAAGGGGTGAAAGACAATACACAGATTTTTAAACACGGATAGACAGATAGTTGGTTATCTGTCTATCCGTGTCTATTCATGTCCTGTGTTTCCGTTAAATATCACCGCGAATCTCTTCGATAACCCCATCCCGCAGCAGAATTTCCACGTTCATCTTTTTGACTAGGTTATCTCCCTCTTCGACCCTGAAGAAGCTTTCTAGCTGACCTTGACTAACTTCCTGGTCGAGTTCGAGGGTTTGGACTTGTTGTAGTTGCTGAAGTTGCTGGTTTTTCTGGTCTAGCAGTTCACTTTTCTTTTGGTTGACCTGCATTTGAATGCTTTCAATTTGTTGCGATACCTGAGGACCAGGAGGATCCATACTCTGCTTTTTAATCTCAGCGATCGCTTTTTGTCCCTGAATATCAATCTGTTGCAGTTGGCCGTCGATTTGGTTGATTTGATTTTGTAGTTGTTGCTGAACCTCTTCTTTCCATCGAGGGGTAACGATGGCTTTGATATTAATTGGCCGTTTCAAGAGTAAGTTCTTATTAGAGTCGTCCATATGCGTTCCACTATGTAAGTTTGAGGGATTGAGAGTTTGACTGGTGATATTACTCAATAATTCTTAAAAAGAAGATTGAGGTTCAGTCTCAAGGTTCGAGGCCCGCACCTCTAAACCTTCTAACGTTTTAACTTTCTTACCCTCGATTAAGCAAACATGCCGTCAATGATAGCGCGATAGCGTTCGGTGACTACAGGTCGTCGGATTTTAAAGGTTTGAGTCATCATGCCATTTTCCTGGGAAAACGGCTCTAGAATCAGGCTATAGGTGCTGATGCGGTCATCTGGCCGATAACCTGGGCGATTTTGGACTTCTCGGTTTAATTCAGTCCGGTATAACGTCTGAACCTCTTTAGTATTTAAATCAACATCTTGAGCGAATACGTCAAGGGTAAGATTTTGAGCCGCTGCCCACCCTTGCAAGGCATCTAAATTTGGTACTATTAAGGCACCCAATGCCTTTTGGTCTTGACCTACTAGCATAATCTGGTCAATGTAAGCACTACGCAAACAAGCATCTTCTATTGGTTGTGGCTCAATATTTTCCCCATTGGTGAGAACTATAGTATCTTTGGCTCGGCCAGTGAGTACCAAATCATTCTGGGGGGTCACCCAACCTAAATCCCCTGTATCAAACCACCGGTCTGGATCAATTGCCTTAGCCGTAGCTTCTGGTTTGTGATAATATTCCTGCATCACCTGTGGTCCTTTTACCATCACCAAGCCTCGTTGACCTTGGGGTAAAGGCTGATGAGTCTCAGGGTCAACAATTCGGATTTGAGTTTCCGGTACAGGTGGTCCAGCGCTAAAACGTAGGTTACGATACGGACGCCGAGCATTAGTAACGGGAGAGGTTTCGGTTAAGCCATAGCCGACTAGTACCTCGACACCAATAATTTCAAAGAAGTTATCCAGGTGCCTAGCTAAGGAACCCCCACCACTAATGACTTGCTTGATTTCTCCCCCAGTGGCTTCCCGGACTTTTTGATAAACTAGTTTATTAGCCAATTTATGAACCGGCCATAAATAGGAAGCTTGCACTGTGGCCAATAGTTTTTGGATTGGTGAAGGATTTAAATTATCTAAGGTCAACCCCTGAGCTTGCCGCCGTGCCTCAATATAGCGTTGACTGTACCCTAACAGGTTTTGGACTAATTTCTGCTTACCTTGCGGTTGCTCACGAAACTGCTTTTGCACCCCCTCATAAATCGATTCCCACAGTCGGGGTACTCCAACCATAAAGTTAGGTTTGAAGACTTTAAGGTCTTTTTTGACATGGCGCAGGTTGGTGTAATTCTGGGTGCAACCCTGAGATAACACAAAATACTCTAGTGAGCGTTCGTAGGCGTGCCAGGTAGGTAGGATAGAAAGAACGCGATCGCCTTTTTCGATTGGTACTACTACAGCAAGGGTGTTAACCTGATGCAGGATATTACCATGGCTGAGCATCACCCCTTTGGGTTTGCCTGTTGTACCAGACGTATACAGCAGAGTTGCCAAGGTTTCCCGCTTGTGGTTAGCTTTGGTAACAGACCGAGATGCCCCGGCTTCCATGACTTGAGTATAGTTAACAATTTGTCGGGATGATCCGGTCGATAGTGGTTGTTCTTCAGAAAGGAGAATCACTAATTCAATCGGTAGCCCATCCAAGCGATCGCCTAATTTTTCCAAAGTTTTGAGGTTTTCTAGCACCACAGCAGTGCTACCGCTATCTTCGAGAATATAAAGCAATTCCTGCCGTTCTGCTTGACCTGAGCGCACCACATTTACTGCTCCTGCAGTCATGATCCCCTGATCCGCAACTAGCCATCGAGGAGAGTTATCAGCAAATAAGGCAATTCGGGTAGGAATACCCTTGTCATCCAGTGTTGGCTGGAAGCCTAGGGATTGTAATCCAGCCGCAAATTGTTCGATTTGCTCGTGCAACTGGGTATAGGTCAGGGTCGAAGCTGGAGCACCATGAGCTCCCACAGCGTGAGGGTCTTGCAGAGCAATGATTGACCCAAAGCGTTGGGCAGCAAGGGGCCAAATTTCTGGTATCGACTGTAGTGAAGAGTAATCAGCAACACGCTTGAGGTAAGCTCTCTCTTGTTGTCTGAGGCGCTCTGCATACTGGTTTTTCAACATTCATCAACTCCCTGATTGCTTCGGTAGCTCTTTCTACTATTCTCTTATGCTCAGAGGTGATTGGCAGTGTTGAGTGGACAGAATAGTTTCTGTCTGAGTTTCTGATAGTCAAATCTACTACTATAACTTGTCCCCACACCCGGTCACCCTACCTCACAGGGGTAGGTTTTTAACAAAGACCTCAGGTGTGGGGTGTGGGGTGACCGGGTGTGGGGTGTGGGGGATAAGACAATATACTTAATTGTCTTGATGCAATAGCGAGTGGGGGAAACCCCCTTTGGCGGCGCTGCATCGCTATTAACAATAATTTAACCCTTTTCTGCATAACCTGCTAACTATAAAGGCTCCACAATAAACAGGTTTTGTCTCCGGGGGAAACCCCCGCAGGTCGGGCAAGGGTGCGCTGATCGAATCTAATTATTAAATTCGCGCTTATTGTCGCACCATTAGCATCGCTTTCTTATGCCCCACACCCTACACCCGTTCCCCCTACACCCCACACCTGAGGTCAAAGTAAAAAACCTACCCTTATGAGGGTCACCCTACCCCCTACCCCCCATTGAATACCCCATCATCCTATGCCCTAAGCATGAGCGGACCCGTAGTAATCTCAGTAAAAATTCATGGTGTACTACTCGAAAAATTCATCTGGCATGAGTTTAATAGCATCTAAGGGTGAGGCAAGGGATTGTAGCGTTGCTTGCCTGAAGACAAATTGGAGCAAAAGCCTGCAACAGCGCGTTAATTCCAAATTCCCTATTATCAGTCCCTTCGGGACAGGGGGTAGGGTGTAGGGGGTAGGGGGTAGGGGAAAAACTGTCCCTTACTCATAGGGGTCTAATACCCCGCCTAAAAACTTTGTTTTAGGGGCAAACAAGTTTAGTAGTAGTCCAATCTACTAATATAACTTGTCCCCACACGCCACACCCTACCCCCTACCCCCCATTGAAAGCTTCCCTGCCTAAACCAAGAATAAATCGCGGCTAGACATAGGGGAAGCCTTCTCGAAGATGACAAAGTCTGCGCTTTGCTGACTATGATGATCTAACGGGGTTTTGAAGCGGAATTTGGTATCATACGATACATTAATTTTGTAGCATTAAAGCTCAACTGAGGAACTATACTGGTTCAGAATTAGTTTTCAATTTCCACCCTACTATAAATAGCATTACCATTTTTGCCAAGTAAAGGATTCAGATGACCTATCTCGAAACAACTGCTGAATTTTATTCTGAAGTCGCCCAAACACCCCAAGTTGGTTTGTGTTGTGTCCAAAGTAGCCCCTTACAACTGCCAGGACTGAAAATTCCTCCAATGATGGCGGATATGAATTATGGTTGCGGTACTACGGTACATCCCACAGAACTCAGCAATCAGCCAACTGTCCTCTATGTCGGTGTTGGTGGTGGCTTGGAGGCGTTACAGTTTGCTTATTTTTCCCAACGTCCAGGGGGTGTGATTGCTGTTGAGCCAGTCGAGGCCATGCGGGAGGCGGCTACCCGTAACCTGAAGATTGCTGCTGAAGACAATTCCTGGTTTGACCAGAGTTTTGTGGAAATTCGGGAAGGGGATGCCTTTGCCCTACCCATGCCAGATGATTCTGTAGATGTGGTTGCTCAAAATTGCCTATTCAATATCTTTGAACCGGCTGACCTGATGAAGGCACTCAAAGAAGCCTATCGAGTATTAAAACCAGGTGGACGACTGTTAATGAGTGACCCCATTGCAACTCGTCCGATTCCACCCCATCTACAGGAAGATGAGCGGCTACGAGCTATGTGTCTGTCTGGTGCGCTCACTTATCAATCCTATGTCCAACACTTGGTCAGGTCAGGTTTTGGTCAAGTAGAAATTCGAGCAAAGCGTCCCTATCGGCTTCTGGATTGCCAAAACTACAACCTCGAAGAACCCCTGTTGCTGGAAAGTCTGGATTCTGTTTCTTTCAAAGTTGTGATCCCAGAAGATGGACCATGTATTTTTACTGGCAAAACAGCAATTTACATGGGCGCGGAAGAGTTTTTTGATGACAATGCGGGACACATCCTCTCCCGTGGTGTGCCAGCTGCTGTTTGTGATAAAACAGCCGCGAAATTAGGAAAGGTGAATCCAGAAGAAATCTTAATCACCGATTCAACTTGGCACTATGTTGGTGGTGGTTGTTGTTAAAGGTGAAGGATTAAGTATGAAGGATTAAGTATGAAGTATCAAGTATCAAGTATCAAGTATGAAGTATGAAGTATCAAGTAAGCATGTGCACAAAATTAATTACACATTTTCCAAAACTCAAAACCTTACGATGTAAGGGTTACAGAGATTGGTAGTAGGAAATTAATTTTGTTTAGGTGCTTATCAAGTATCAAGTATGAAGTATGAATGCTGTTCATCTTTGGCATCTGAAGTAGAGTAGGCTGAAGAATAAACACCATGGATTTGTTGATCAACCAATCCATGGTCTAATTAAAGATTAGTAAATTACAAATCCTACTTTAGAAGTAATACTTCATAAGTCATCCTTCAAAATTAATACTTCTAGCAATTACAAGTCAATAAAACTTATGATTAAAACAGACGTTTCAGCTGTTACACCGTTCCGTAAAAAACTACAAGCTCCCTTAAGTAAACACCCAATCACGGTTTTACAAATTAATCTGGGGAAGCGTTGTAATCTAGCTTGTACTCACTGCCATGTGGAAGCTGGTCCTAAACGAACTGAAGAACTTTCTCCAGAAATTTGTGACCAGCTTATCACCCTGATTCATCAGTTTCCTCAAATTAAGACGGTTGACTTGACTGGTGGTGCGCCAGAGATGAATTATGGCTTTAAGCCATTAGTTGAAGCAGCATACAAAACCGGAAAGGAGGTGATTGTTCGGTCAAATTTGACTATTTATTTTGAACCGGGATATGAGGATATACCTGACTATTTCGCTAAGCACCAATTACGAGTAGTGGCTTCTTTGCCTTGTTATCTGGAAGATAATGTAGATAAAATGCGGGGCAAAGGGGTTTACGATGATTCAATTCGGGCGATTCAATGGCTGAATCGATTGGGCTATGGGAGAAACCCCAAATTAATTCTTGATTTGGTCTACAATCCCTCGTTGCCACTGAGTGAAACGTTTTCTCTCACTCCTAATCAGGTTAAGTTGGAGAAGGATTATAAACTGTTCCTAAAAGAACAGTTTGATCTTGACTTCAACCAGCTATTTACAATTACCAATATTCCTGTTGGTAGAACAAAGTTTCATTTACAACGCACCAAGCTATATGCTCCCTATATGGTGTTTCTAGAAAATAGTTTCAATGCTAGTACCGTGGAGCATTTGATGTGTCGCAATGAATTGTCTATTGACTATTTGGGTAATGTCTACGATTGCGATTTTAATCAGATGGAAAATGTAGCAGCAAGGTCTGGCACTGGAGAAAGGTTGACAGTTAGTAAACTTCTCGAAGCAGGAAGTTTAGACATCATTGAGGAAATTCGCACCGCTTCCTATTGCTATGGCTGTACAGCAGGGTCTGGTTCCAGTTGTGGTGGTGCTTTGATTTGATCCAATCAGAGTTTTTTTTTATTATAATATGAATGGATTTTCATATCAATGATAATTCAAGTGCTGAATTATGAACTTAAAACGTCCATCATCTCAAGCCTTCTGTGTCCGTAAGCTGAAAGTTTTAGCGGACAACACTCGTTTAACTGTTCTGGAAATCCTGATGGAAGGACCAAAGCATGTTGGGGAGCTCAAGGCTGTGTTGGGAATAGAGCAAAGTCTGCTATCCCATCATCTCAGAGTTTTGCGGGATGAGGGATTTGTGAGGGCGACGCGAGATGGTAAGGCGGTGCTTTATCAGTGTTCGCTCACCATTCGGCAAGGGAATGGTAATAGAGCAATTGATTTGGGATGTTGTTGCCTTTGTTTTGACTAAAAAAGTGCTGAGTAATTGCTCAGTTTTGAGGTAAGCATATGCGCTACGCGCATATGCTTAGCTGAGCACTCTCATTATTTTATAGATCAGATGACTGACTGATGATTGATGAAAAAATTAACAACTCTGGCATCAATGTCTATGGGTTTAGTAGCTTGCTTTTGGCTACAATCCTGTGCCCAATCTCCAGAAGTAGCTACCCAATCAACCGATCAGTTGCAGGGTAAGTTGGTTTTAACCGGTTCTAGTACAGTAGCCCCCCTGGCGTCGGAAATTGGCAAGCGTTTTGAATCGGAAAATCCTGGTGTACGGGTGGATGTGCAGACAGGAGGCTCGTCTCGGGGTATTGCAGATGCTCGCCAAGGAGTCGCTGATATTGGGATGGTGTCTCGTGACCTCAAGCCGACCGAGAAAGATCTCGAAGGGTTTGCGATCGCTCGTGATGGGATTGGCATTATCGTCCATAAAACTAATCCGGTGCAATCCCTGAGTAATGAACAGATTGTGGATATCTATCAGGGCAAAATTGATAACTGGCAGGATGTGGGAGGCAAGAGGGCACCAATTACAGTAGTGAACAAAGCCGAGGGGCGCTCTACTTTGGAGTTATTTCTAAAGTACTTCCAGCTGAAAAATAGCGAGATTAAGGCAGATGTGGTGATTGGGGATAATGAGCAGGGGATTAAGACCGTGGCGGGTAATCCTAATGGGATTGGTTATGTCTCCATTGGCACAGCAGAATATAGCAGCAAACAGGATGTTCCGATTAAATTACTGCCCGTTGCTGGAATAGCGGCAACCACAGAAAATGTTCAAAACGGCACATTCCCGCTATCTCGTTCCCTGACGTTAGTCACCAAAACTATTCCGGTTGAGTTAGATAAAGCATTTATTGAGTTTTCGCGATCGCAAAAGGTACAAGACATTGTTAAAGAGCAAAACTTTGTCCCCCTCTCGGAGTGATACTCTCCTAATCTCGATTCTACAAGGCTGTGCTGTGGTGGCTGGTGCTATCGTGGTGCTGATTCTTGTGTTCCTAATCACGGAAGCCTTGCCAGTATTGGGACAAGTAGGATTACTCCCCTTTTTTACCGATCCATCCTGGCATCCTGCCGAGACTCTGTATAACTTCACCCCCATGCTTTGGGGTACCCTATTCGTCACGGCTGGGGCGATGCTAGTAGCCACACCCCTGGGCATTGTATCTGCAGTCTTTTGTCAGTATTACGCACCTCCAACGATTGCTGGACTTTATCGACGGCTAATTGAATTGTTGGCAGGGATGCCCTCAGTTGTTTATGGCTTCTGGGGTTTGGTGGAGCTAGTTCCGTTAATTGGACGCTTCCAGCCACCAGGAGCCAGTCTCCTAGCTGGAATTGCGATTCTGACCCTGATGATTTTGCCAACTATTGCTCTGACCGCAGACGCTAGCTTTGCCAAAGTCCCCCCAGAATACCTACAGGGATCAGCAGCCCTGGGACTATCCCGCTGGGCAACAGTCAGAGGTGTTGTTTTTCCGGCTGCTAAGTCGGGGCTGTTTACTGGTTTGATTTTAGGAACAGGACGGGCGATTGGAGAAACTATGGCGGTGCTGATGGTGTGTGGCAATGTGGTGCAAACTCCCAAAAGCCTATTTGAGCCGATGCGAACTCTTACTGCCAATATCGCCTTGGAAATGGCTTACGCTATGGGCAATCACCGCTCAGCACTTTTTGTCAGTGGCTTGCTGCTGATGGCAATAATTTTGGTACTGGTAGCAATTGCAGAAATCATCAGCAAGGAAGGAATTTATGAGTAATAATCCTACCAAAACCAAGCCACAAGCCACAATCGACAAATTGGAAGCAACAACCAATAACTTCCAAGTTTCAACAGTGATGATTTGGGCGATCGCACTGTTCGTCACTGCTGTATTCCTCTGGATTTTGAGTGATATCGTCTGGCACGGTGTCGGGCAAATTAACTGGGAATTCCTGAGTACTGCACCAAAGAATGCTGGACGGGAAGGAGGGATTGCTCCAATTCTGGTTTCCACTCTCTTAATTTTAGGTGTATGTATGACCGTTTCTGTTCCGATTGGAGTAGGTACAGCAATACTGCTAGCTGAGTTCACAGATACGAAGAGTATTTTCGGGCGTCTGGTTCGTCGTAGCTTAGATGTGCTGGCAGGAGTACCCTCGATTGTCTTTGGGCTATTTGGCAATGCCTTTTTCTGCAAAACCCTAGGGCTAGGCTTTTCGATTTTGTCTGGGGGGTTGACATTAGCCTGTATGGTGTTGCCAATCCTAATTCGCTCAACAGAGGAAGGGTTTCGCGCCGTTAGTGATGATTATCGGCTTTCTGCCACTGCCCTGGGTTTATCCCGCACTACCACTCTCTGGAATTTGCTGTTACCAGCCGCAGCACCGGGACTAGTGGTGGGATTAGTGTTAGGGATAGGGCGAGCGATCGCTGAAACCGCAGCACTGATCTTTACTAGTGGTTATGTGGATCGGATGCCAGAGTCTTTGCTGGATTCTGGGCGATCGCTATCGATTCATATTTTTGATTTGTCGATGAATGTAACAGGGGGAAATGCTAATGCTTATGCCTCAGCTTTAGTGTTGCTGGTGTTGTTGTTGCTGATTAATGGTATTGCAGCATCGATCACTGAGTATTGGTTGGGTGCATCTCATTAAAGCTGTTTGACCTAGTGGTGCGTTACGGGCAGCAACCTAACCCTGGTTACGAGGCGGAAAATCCCCGGCACCCTGAAGCACCACTAGCAACTAATTTTTAAGTCACAAAAACAATGGTTAACCCTTTAGAAACAATTGAGCGATTACCGGTAAGCCAGTCTATAAACGACCCATTGATTCAGACCGAACGGCTATGTTTACATTATGGAACAAAACCGGCTTTTGCTGATGTATCGTTGCCAATTTATAAAGGTTCCATTACCGCACTAGTGGGACCATCTGGTTGTGGCAAAACTAGTTTTTTAAGTTGCCTCAACCGCTTGACAGATTTAATTCCTAATGCTAAAGTAACAGGTAGGATTCGCATTGGTTCCGTGGATGTGCTGAGTCCTAGAATGGATGCGATCGCAAAGCGTGGTGCTATGGAGCTAATTGCACTTCGCCGTCGTGTTGGAATGATTTTCCAAAAGCCGAGTCCCTTCCCCTTCTCAATCTGGAAGAATCTGGCCTTTCCGTTGCGGGAACATGGTGTTAAAAACCGGGATAACATTGCTCAGCTCATTGAAACCGCACTCCGGGATGTGGGTTTGTGGGAAGAAGTAAAAGACCGACTGCACACCTCGGCTCTTGCTCTGTCTGGTGGTCAAAAGCAGCGCCTGTGCATTGCCCGTGCCTTGGTGTTGCAACCGGAAGTACTGCTGTTAGATGAACCCTGTAGTGCCCTCGATCCCATATCCAGCGGTGTGGTCGAAGATTTGATAGCTAGGCTCAGGGGACGCTACACCCTGGTGATTGTTACCCATAACCTAGCTCAAGCCAGACGAATTGCTGACTATACTGCCGTCTTCTGGGTCAAGGAAGCAGTAGGACGATTGATTGAATACGGCTGTGTGGAGCAGATTTTTGAATCACCTCAACAAGCCTTGACAGCTGCCTATGTGAATGGAATTAGAGGATAAAGCTGTGCTCTTTCCTACTCCGAATTCCCGTAAACATTAAGCCGTCAGCCGTCAGTGTTCAGCAGTCAGCTTATTTTATTCAAAAGCTTAGAGCGTAGCGCTAATCGCTGTTCGCTGATAGCTGAGAACTGATAGCTTAGGATTGTTCCTAATTCATACTGGTATCAGGCAACCAGTTAAGTTCCTTTCTCATAGAAACATGGAGCTGATTAATCTCCTCGTTTTCCAGGATTTCTAATACAGCTAGATTCAAGTTGCTCTGGACATCATAGTAGAGCTTAGGCTCAATCACAAATACCCTAATTTTAATCACACGAGCATTCTGTTCAAGGCGGGAAAATACAACTAAAATTTTCTCCTTGTTCAAGCCCTCGATAGAGGGAACGTTTTCTTTAATAGCCTGACAAATTCGCCTAGTTTGCTCAGCCGAAATCCCATCAATTTTCAGATTTAAATTTATGCCCCACTGAACCGTATCCCCAGTCTTATCTGACCAATTTGCAAAAATTCCAGAAATCATTTGAGAATTGGGAAGTTTTTTGATATAACCCCACTCAGTAATAAGAAGCCTTGTACTTCTCAGACCAATATTGAGTATCTTAACCCTACCACTTACTCCGTCCAATACTATCACGTCACCGGGTTTATAGAGACCATCAGCGTAGATAATCACCGTACAACACCAGTCATAGACAATGTCTTTGAATAACAAACCTAAGGCGACACCTGCGCCACCGAGTAGACCGATCAATGCACCGGCAGATGCCCCCAACAAAATTTCACTGGCTTTAATGGTAGCAATCAGGATTGCTGCTATCTGAAAAAGCTTTGGGAAGTAGGGGACGAACAAATCGTCGAGTTCAGTCTCAGTGTGTGCCGCTAATCCGGCTAGAAGCTCCCCCAGTAGTGGAGCAGCACGGTAAAGAATATAGGTGGCAATGAACAGAACGCTCACAAACAGAATCTCGGGGATTTTCTGATTCTGTGTATCACTAAGATGGGTGGCCACAACTAGATGTACTAGCCATAGTCCAGCGATCCAAATTAGCCAGCCTAATGGTGCCCTAAGAATCCTAATGAAATGATCGTCATGGGTGGTTTCTGTACCGCTAGTCAGACGCTCGAGTCTGTGAATGATTATTGAAGTGAAAAAGCCTCGCAATATATAGGTGAAGAGGAGGATGAGCACCACAATCACTATCGTGGCAACAGGAATGTTGGGGAGCTGGAAGTCGAAATCAACGATCTTTTCTTTGATAACGTTGATTGTATTGTTGAATGTAGTCTTAAGGTTTTCCATAGTTTCGACCAAAATACACTAACAGAGATCGACCTCTGCCTAGTTAAATGGCAAGTCGATGGCAAGTCTATTGGTGGATTGATTTTACTATAAGTTGCGAATTGAGCGAATCCTGCTAGGTATGTAATAAACAGGATTTAGAGCAATTGCCCGTTTGCGTAGCACCCTAGGAGCGAGTTTGAAAGGTTTAATATCCGTTTGTATAAAAAAAATCGGTCAATCAACTCGGGGATTGACCGAAAAGTATTAGCTAGTAGACGGCGTAAATAGCGACGGTTGCGCCTTAATTGGGGAGTTTACCTGTTGGTTGTCTGCATCGGCTGCATCGCTTGTTTAAAGCATTGCTAGGATTTAGATAGCACCTCACTAACTAAATTTCCCTTCATCTTTTTGTAGTCTTCAATTTGCTTTTCTAGCTCAATATGCAGGTGATCAATCTCTTCTTTCTCCAGGATTTCTAATATAGCTATGTTCAAGTCTTGCAGGGCATCAACGTAGAGGTCGGGATCAATCACAAATACCCTAATCATAATCACACGAGCATTTTCTTCAATGTGGGAAAATAAAACTACCATTTTCTGCTTATGCAAGCCATCGATAGTCGAAATGCTTTCTTTAATAGCCTGACAAATTCGGGTAGTTTGCTTCGCCGAAATTCCATCAATTTTCAGATTGAAATTTATGCCCCACTGCAACGTTTTGCCAGTCTTACGTGACCAATTTTCCACAACTCCAGCAATCATTTGAGAATTGGGTACTTTTTTGATAGAACCCCAACTACAAAGAAAAAGTGTTGTACTTCTCAGACCAATACTTCGTATTTCAACAAAACCATTTATTCCGTCCACGACTACAAATTCACCGGGTTTATAAAGACCATCAGCGTAGATAATCACTGTACAACACCAGTCATAGATAATGTCTTTGAATAACAAACCTAAGGCCACACCTGCGCCACCGAGTAGACCGATCAGTGCACCGGCAGATGCCCCCAACAAAATCTCACTGGCTTTAATGACCGCAATCATCACTGCTGTGATCTGAAAAAGCCTTGGGAAGTAGGGCACGAACAAATCGTCGAGTTCAGTTTCCGTATTTGCCGCCAATCCGCCTAGAATCTCTCCCAGTAGTGGAGCAGCACGGTAAAGAATATAGGTGGCAATGAACAGAGCACTCACAAACAGAATTTCGGGTATTTTCTGATTCTGTTCAGGAGTAAGATGGGTTCCCACAACTAGCTGTACTACCCATAGTCCAGCTAGCCAAATTAGCCAGCCTAATGGTGCTCTAAGAATCTTAATGAACTCATCGTCTAGGGTGCTTTCTGTACCGCTAGTGAGACGCTCGATTCTGTTAATGATTATGGCAGTGAACAAACCTCGCAATATCTGGGTGAGGAAGAGGATGAGCACCACAATAACTATCGTGGAAAGAGGGATGTTTGCGAGTTTGAAGTCCGTATCAAAGATTCTTTCTTTGAGAACGTTGATTGTATTGTTGAATGTAGTTTTAAGGTTTTCCATAGTTTTTAGGAAAATACAACAGCATAGATCGACATCTGCCTAGTTAAATGGCAATTCGATGACAAGTCGATGGCAAATCGATTGGTGAAATTATTTTACTATAAGAAGTTGCGAATTTAACCAATAGTTATGGGTATGCAATTGGGATTGTGAGCCGCAAACAGGATTTAGAGCAATTGCAGGTTTCCCCAGCACCCTAGGATCCAGTTTTAAACCTTTAATATCTGTTTGTAGGAAAACTATTCGGTCAATCAACACTGGATTTTACCGAAACGTATTAGCTAGTAAAAGACGGGGTAAATAGGGATCCATTACTAGCTATTGGTTTGGCGATCGCGAATCAATTGCAATCAATCAACTGCCCAGTTGGGTTGATTACAGCCATGGGCTTGTTGAATCAAAGGTCTTGTGCCCATAGTTTCCAGGGTCGTGCCAGGAGCTGATGCCGAGACCTCGAATAGCGCGGATGCACCAACCTGAGGTGCTTCCCTCGCCACTCGCGCTTTGGATCAAGACCAGCATCAAGACAACCCAGTTATTCCTGCTTGGCCAGACTTGTCAACCAAACTTGTAAGCAATTAATTATCTATAAACGGCTAGTTAAACTTGAAACTAAAACTTGATCATTTGGTATACCTCCCAGGCTGACTAGTCTATAGTCATCTCGTAAAGACGGACATAATAGTACCATGTTCTACTTGTGATATGGGTACCCTATTTCTAAAATTAATCTAAATTCTCTTATGTAGATGGGGAACACAATACCCTATTCATTTGTTCTATAGCTAGTCTATCTCCCCATCTCCCCATCCTCATAAGGGTAGGTTTTTTAAAAAGACCTTAGGTGTGGGGTGTGGGTTGTGGGTTGTAGGGTGTGGGGGTACAGACAAGCGATCCAGAGGTGCGACCCGTGGCTAATTTAATAATTAGATGCGGAAAGCTCACCAAAGCCCAACCTGCGGGGGTTTCCCCCACTCGCGCTTTGCATCAAGACAATGATGATTTTTAGCGATGCAGCAAGGGAACAGGGGGTTTCCCCCATGAGTGACTGCATCAAGACAACGACAAATTAAGTATATTTTCTTATCCCCCACACCCCACACC
>NZ_CEYLVT010000110.1:0-24386 GCF_982860115.1 Moorena sp. | reverse complement strand
CCCACAACCCACACCCCACACCTGAGGTCTTTGTTAAAAACCTACCCCTGTGAGCTACTCCCTGCTCCCTACTCCCTTTTCAATTCCTTAATCCGATCACAAAGAGTGCGATCGCGTTTTTCTAGCTCAGCATTTGTGCTCAAATAATCCTGTAGCCAATCACAACTATAGGTTAGGACTTTATCAAGAGCCAGGACTTGATCCACATTCCACAAAATCACCTTACTATCAGCACTAGCGGAGGCTAGAATTTCCCCATCTTGGCTGAAGGCAATTCCCTCTACCTCATCTTGATGTGCGCTGAGGGTAGTCAGCAAGGAACCATCCCGCTTCCAAAGTTTCACCGTCTTGTCTGCACTAGCAGACGCGATCATGTTGCTATCGGGGCTAAAGGTCACTCCCCTAATCCCGTCACTGTGTCCTGTCAGGGTATGTAGCAGTTTTGGTTGGGTCTGATACCTGTCTGTGCTGTCTCCTTGCCAAACTTTGACTGTCTTATCCTCACTACCAGAAGCAATGAGTTTACCATCAGGGCTAATTGCCACGGTTTTCACCTCATCCTCATGGCCTGTGAGAGTATAGAAACTATTGCTCCAGCATTCCGGTAGTAAATTGCTGTTGTCACGGTGCGCGTTCCCTAGGGCTTTGAAAAAGCGCGGGGTCGCACCGCTTCGTTTCGCTTCCCCGCTACAGGTACTATCTATCTTCCAGAGTTTAATGGTTTCATCTTCAGAGGCTGAAGCAATTATCTGACCATTGGGACTGAACGCTACTCCCTCTACCTCATTGCTATGACCTTCTAGGGTGGTTAGCAAGGTACCATCCCGCTGCCAGAGTTTAATGGTTTTATCTTCAGACGCCGAAGCAATTATCCTACCATCGGGACTAAACGCTACTCCTTCAACCCCAGCGGAATGATTATTTAGGGTAGCTAAGAAGGTACCATGTTTATCCCAGAGTTTTACTTTCTTGTCACTACTTGCCGAAGCAATCATGTCACCATCGGGACTGAATGCTAGGCCATTAACTATAGCGCTATGTTTATTATTGGTGAGTTTCAGGGTGCCGTCTGGTTGCCAGAGTTTGACAGTTTTGTCGCTACTTCCTGAAGCAATTGTCTGACCATCAGGGCTGAATACCACTGCCCTCACCCCATGCCAATGACCAGTAAGGGTTGTGTACAAAGTAGTGTTTTGTTTCCAAAGCTTAATCGTACTGTCCTCACTAGCCGAAGCAATTATCTTACCATCAGGACTGAAGGCGATTCCCTCGACCTCATCCCGATGACCTTCTAGGATAGTGAGCAACCTGCCCTCTTTTGTCCAGAGTTTAATGGTATTATCCTCACTAGCCGAGGCAATTATCTTACCATTAGGACTAAAAGCAACTCCATAAACTTCGTCCCGATGTCCTGTTAAGGTTTTAAGCAACCTACCGTCTTTAGTCCAGAGCTTGACAGTATTGTCTTCAGAGGCAGAAGCTATCATCTCACCATCGGGGCTAAAGGCTACTCCTTCAACTCCACTCCCATGGCCTGTAAAGGTTCTAAGCAACCTGCCCTCTTTAGTCCAGAGTTTGACAGTATTGTCTTCAGAGGCAGAAGCTATCATCTCACCATCGGGGCTAAAGGCTATTCCTTCAACTCCTGCACTATGCCCTGTCAGGAGTTTGTGTAACTTGCCCTCTTTTGTCCAGAGTTTGACAGTGTTGTCTTCACAGGCGGAGGCGATTAGGTTACCGTCCGGGCTGAAGGCTACTGCTTCAAACCCAGCACTATTGTTAGTGAAGGTGTTTAGCCAAATGCCGTCTTTAGTCCAAAGTTTGACAGTGTTGTCGGCACTAGCCGAGGCAATCATCTTACCATCGGGGCTAAACGCCACTCCCTTAACTTGGGAGCCATGGCCTTCTAGGGTCTTTAGCAGAGTGCCGTCCCGCTGCCAAAGTTTGATGGTCTTGTCACCACTAGCCGAGGCAATCATCTCACCATCCGGGCTAAAAACCAGGTCGTAAACCGCAGCCTGATGTCCTGAGAAGCGATTGTACTCCTTAATCTCATAAATGATTCGCCAGAGCATTTTCTCAACTTGAGTCTGGGTATCTACTTTTGCCCCAGCTAACTGTTGCAGTTTCTGCCAAGCCTTGATGGCGTAGATCAAGGCATCCAACTTGTGATTGGAGGCATAGAATGCTTCAGAGGATTTTGCGATCGCATTAATTTCGTTAATGACAGCTTTTTGGTACTCCTGGAAAGCGATCAGCCCTAAACTAGCGGACACTAGAAATCCTGTGCTCACTGTAGCCAGCAGCAGCTTTTGCAGTCGGGAAATTTCTTTTTCTTTGGTCAATTGTATTGCCACGGCTTCAGTTCGTGCGGCTTCAGCCCGTTGAGCCTCCCGTTTATCCAAAGTTTGGCTAGCGGATAAGAACTGATAATCTTGGTCACTCAGGCTACGGGAATCTGCCCAAGCTAGGGCATCGAGTAAGGCTTGACCTCGCAATAGTCTCGATTCATCCTGACAATCACCATTGAACCAAGCTCTAAGAGTTGTGTTGTAGGGACGAAGATTTGATAGTTGCTTGCTGACCCAATCACAGTTGAAAACAGCAGCATAAATGGGGTTACGAACCCTAACCTTTCCCTCACTCTTGACCACTAATCCCGACAGTAGCAATTCCATTTGTTCCCAACTGTCATCTGCTGCTACTGCTCCCTGTTGCAGAATTTGCTGATAAAGTCCTAATAACCGCCCAGCCCGTTGCTCATTGCTGAGAATGCGATCGCGTATAGTCCTCAGATGCTCTGGTTCATCTTGGACTTCCCAGTTCTCGATAATTCGCATACCCACAAGGTACTCAATCGATGTAGGATTGACAGTACACCTCTTGCCAAAGTAGTTTTTTGATACTGTTTTTGATACTGTTTGGGTGAATTCTTCTCCACTGTTTCCTGTTCCGGGATCCGACGTTTCCTCTTGTGAAAGAACTCTAGTACAATGCTCTATATCCTCTAGAATCAGCTGACATAGCTTTTGGGTCAGTAAAGGCTGTCCTCCCGTAAACGCCAAGATTTCCCTAAGTAAGGCTTTGGGATTGCTAACCCTTCCGTTAAATCCTAGCGCTAGAGTTTCGGCTTCTTCCAGAGTAAATCCACATAACTCAATCCCCCGTCCGATATTAAACGGAGTCCGTTGCTTATCTACGATCAAATCCGTGGGAGTAGCTACCCCTAACAAGACAAAACTGAGGCGTTGGTAGGCTTGGTTTTCTGTGCGCTTGTTGTAGCAGGCTCGGATCAGGGCAAAAAAATCTTCAATCGGGAACGATAAACCCAGAATGCTATCGATTTCATCAATAAAGATCACCAAATTTCCCTCAACCTCTGCCAGTAGCACCTCCTCAATAAAATCACTCAGACGCTTGACTGGGGATAGATAAGAGCGTGAGCGCCACCAAGCGCGTAAATTGACCTGGAGGTTGAAGCTGCTCACCAGACAGCGCAAGATACTTGCATACCACTGGTCTGCTGTCAAATCTTGGGTACCAATTTCCGTCAAATCAACGATCCCACAGTGGATGCCTATTGCCTGTAATCGGTGAGTAGTTTGCACCCTCAAAGAAGACTTACCCATTTGCCTCGAGGTAAGGACATAGCAAAACTCCCCCGCTACCAAAGCCTCATACAAATCCTGATCTGCTTTACGGCGCACATAACAGAGGTTATCAGGGGGTAAACTTCCGCCAACTTGATAGTTGTGGTTTTTCATAATTTACGGGCATCCATGGGTTTTACCCCAGGTGAGTACTAAAGTACTGACGATACAAATCACAACTAGGCACAGCTCCCTGTTTGTGGAGCTGTACTAATCCTAAACTTTGCAACTTAAAGGCTAGCTTTTGCTCTAATTCCACTGGCTGGGATGACATCACTACGTTTCGATAGGCTGCGACCAGTTGTGGATAGTGTTGTAGATTCCACCATTGTCGTCGAAGGTCATCATGATAAATTCCCGATTCGCTTACTGCTGAATTCAATAATTCCTCAAAGGTAACGTCACCGCGCCTAAGATGATATAACGCTACCCTTAATAGACTTGGATTTCCTCCTACTTTGGCCATAATTAATGACACGTGATCGAAGCTCGAATCATCACTACCCCAATGGATTCCGTGGCGACGGGCTAATTCTTGCACTTGGGCCTTAGTAAACTCTGGCAATTCAATGGATAATCCCACATTAAAAGGGGATTGGTGGATATGTAAGGTAATATAAACGTCCGTAGAATGTATAATAATTAAGCGCAGTTTTTGCCAAATTGTGCTACCGGTTACACCGTACTTAGCTTTTTCATACCAAGCTCGCAACAAACCCAAGAAATCCGTGGCAATGGCAGGGTAATTAAACAACAGGTTGACCTCATCTAGTGCCAATACCATCGGTGTATCTATTTCTTTTAATAGATAATTCTCGAAGTAATCGGTGGTATTACCACTGCTGCCAAAGATATCATCCCAATAATCACCCAGTCGATTCGGTAATTCTAGGCTACGAGTGACTGTAGCACAGAACCATTGTAAAAATCGTTCTAAATCGGTGAAGACATTGGCATCAGCTTGCTGCAAACTCAGAGGGACTGTGCGGAAGCCAGATTCTCTAGCACGATCAAGAATCCTCACCATCAGTGAGGTTTTACCCATCTGTCTAGGGGCTTTAATTCGGATTAATGCCCCTGGCTGCAACACTGTTTCGTAACATAGAGAGTCATTGGGGGGACGCTCGATATAAAATGAGGAATTGAGAGGCACCACACCTCTAGGCAATTCCATCTCTGTAGGTAATTCCAGCTCCACCTCTGGCAATTCCTCAAGCTCGACCTCTCGTAATCGGTCCCTGATCACAGAACGAATGTTATTTTTTGTGATCTTCTCTCCAAAAACCTCTGACAGGATATGCCACAACCGGGAGCCCACCACCCGAATGTAATCGGCGTCGTAACCGGAACCGTCAGCAATCTCTTGATAAGTTTGTCCTGACCAACATTGGCGGAGCACCAGTTCTTGAACAGCATTTAAGCGTTCGGGTTTGATTACCGTATCCACCATCGCCAATGCTTCTTCAACACTCATTACTTTTTATTATGTAATTGATTAGAATTATTTATTACTTTTTCTCACAGACAAAGCCAAATTGCCGATTTACCTTAAGGATAGGGATCGCAAATCGTCCTTTAGGGTTAACGCCAAGCCAGCGATCAGCTATTGATCGCTGGCTACCTACTTCAAGGGGGATCAGCTTCCCTAGTCAACCAGGCTTACGCAATTAAGCCATCTAAAAACTACCTATACGGGTTAAAGGGTAACAGTTAAAACTACCTCGTAATTGTGGGCATCCAAGAATAGGGCATGGGATTTACCCCTACTCCATGCTCTATTTTGTTTTCCCTGGTTAACTAATGGTTAACTAAGAGGTTCCATCACTGATCCATGGTAGTGCTCCACGGTGGCTAGCGTTGTATTGAAGTTCGGTTTTCGACAGTTGACCGTTGCTTGTTGATCGTCCACATTCACTCAAAATTCAACAGTCCCACCTCTGATTTAAACGGTATAACCGCAACTTAGGATGATGCCAAACAGGGTTATTGATTTGCTTAATAAAACCATCAGTAAGGATGTTCATCGTTAACAACCATTAACAAAATTGAGCTTAAAGAATATGGCAAAACGTTTACTATACCACAGCTTTTGCCTTTCGGGTTTCCTTTTTGGCTCAATTATCAATGAGTGACTCAATTGAGCTAATTCAGGGTGATAGAGAAAGTAGGTGTTCGCTAGAAGTAACAATGATCAGCAAGATCAGCAACCTCTAGAAAGGTTTCAGGATTGTACCTTTAATGACCTCCTGATTCCCTGGCTCAACCCAGATAGTTTTAGGAGACGGTTGAGGCAAGTAATCCAGAGGTCAAAGTGGTATAAGGGTTATCGATTCGCCGTCTTATTGGTGGCTTTGGAACGTTTGAAAGTCATTCAGTTTAGTATGGGACGGCAAGTGGGAGCAAAATTGCTACAGGCTTTTGATACTCGCTTGACTTATGCTCTGAATTCTACCGTTAACTATACCATTTACTATACCGTTAACTATACCGTTAACTATACCGTTAACTATACAGTGGCGCGGTGGTCCGAAGATGAATTAGCGGTTTTGCTCGAAGACATTAACGATATCAGTGAAGCTACCTTGGTAGCAGAACAGATTTGCGCTAGCCTGCGGACGCCTTTTTCAATTGATGACCATGACATCTTTTTGAGTGCCAATATTGGAATTGCTAGCAATGACAGGGATGATTACCAACCCTCTGCTCTTCTTGACAACGCCAGTCTAGCTCTTTATCGAGCCAAAATGGAGAGTAACACTGGCTATCAGCTGTTTACCCCTGCCATGCGCACCCGGAGTGTAGAGCGGTTGCAGTTAGAAGATAGTTTACGCTTGGGTATTAAGCGCCAAGAATTGCGGCTTTATTACCAGCCAATTGTGTCTCTTGAAACCCATAAGCTGGCTGGCTTTGAGGCACTGGTGCGGTGGGAGCATCCCGAACGGGGACTGCTGTTGCCAGCAGAATTCATTCCAGTGGCAGAAGAAACAAAGCTGATTGTGCCACTGGGTTGGTGGGTACTACGGGAGGCTTGCCAACAAATGTGCCAGTGGCAACAACAGTTTCCCCAATATCGGGATTTAACAATCAGCGTTAACATCTCCAGCTTACAATTATCCCAACCGGATCTAATCGGTACCATCGACACAATTTTGTGGGATTCTGGTCTCGATCCCCAGAGTTTGAAACTAGAGATCACAGAAAGTCTACTCCTGGAAACTACTGCAGCAGTTCTGTTGACGAAACTCAAACAGCGACAGATTCAGTTGTGCATTGATGATTTTGGGACTCGCTATTCTTCCTTGAGTTACTTGCTAAATTTACCGATAGATATACTAAAAATTGACCGCTCTTTTGTCAAAGGCATCAGTGATAATCACAAACATGAGAAAATTTTGCGGTGGATGGTAAAGTTGGCAAACGACTTCGGCATACATGTAGTGGCAGAGGGAGTGGAAACCGAAAAGCAACTGGGACAGCTTTGTGATTGGCGTTGTCAATATGGACAGGGGTATTGGTTTTCTAAGCCTTTAAATGCCCAAGCTACTGAAGCCTGGTTAGAGGGTTTAAGTTTGGGGAGATGGGAATCGGGAATTTAGAATTTAGAATGCGCGAATTGAGAATTGAGAATTGAGAATCGGGAATCGGGAATCGGGAATCGGGAATCGGGAATCGGGAATCGGGAACTTCGGATCAAGGAAGATTAGAACAGCAGAGGATTTCTTGGTGTGATCACAAATCAGAAAGGCTTAGGAGGATTATTTCCAGGCAAACCCTGGCAGATACTAGCAAAAGCTGTAAGTATATCCATCCTTTCTGTGTATTGCCGATATGTCTTGAGGTCTGCAACTCTTGTAGCCTTTCGCTCCTAATGGAGTAAACCCAAAGCTGCCCTTACTTCTGGGGGTTACTTTGCCTATCCCTAGTTTCTGGTGTTTAGCAATATCACCAGTAGCCCAACCCCTGATTGGCTTTAATGGATTATGTCTAATGGGATAGCCATATTTGTTGAGTGCAGCTTTCTGTCTACCCCCTTGCCCCTTGCAGGTAACTAACAGTGGCTGGGATGTTCTTAACACTAGGGTTTCGATCTCTCCAACACAAGCAGCATCAACCCAATGCTGCTTAGGGAATCCCAGTCTAGTTCGGTTGTATTTCGTCTGAGCGCCTGTACCAGTAACTACAGGTTTTATTGCCTTGAGCGCCTTCACGATCTTGTTTCGAGTCGTGTTCACTACTGCCGCATCTGTTAATGGTTGTCTTGCCTTAGTTTTGATTTTTCGCAGTAAGTCTGGCTTCTTATTTAGAAACTCCTCTATAGGTTTATTCCCTTTCTTTTGATTGCACTTTTCGCAAGCTAAACAAAGATTGCTGACTCGTTCGCGTAGCGTCGGCTTTGCCGAATCCCTTCCCCCCTTAGACTTTGGATGGATATGTTCAATCTGTAGAGGGATATTTTGCTTGCCACAATAGGCGCACTCCCTTCCCCACTTCTCAAGCAAATATTCCCTAACTTCATACCCGGCAAGTTCACCTTGTTGGTATTCAGTACCATTAACTTCGGGGTTTTGCATTTTCTGGGTATCAAACTTAACTCTTTCGATCCAAATTTCATCGACTGGACAAAATTTAATCAGTCGCTTAACCCAGGTTTCAGTAGTCGAGACCCTATGTTCTAGACTGGGAGCAATCCAGCCCTCTGGACGCTTACGATTAAGGAATCTTGGCTTCCTATAACGGGTGTTACGGTTGCGTCTTCCACGTCTAACTGCACCTCTAGATTCTAATTTTTTCTTGATCAATCCTCCTCTGTGTTCTAATTCCATCGCCCAAATAACCTGGTTGTCTTGAACTAGAGCGAACCCAGTAGTCTTGCTACCTGGATCTATCTTGATTTTACAAGGTAATATAGTCGGGTTTGCAATCGCAGTCTTGAGAATGATCGTAAATGGATACATCCTAAGAACTGCCGCTTTCCCTTTATCTAATAGGCGTCGTGCTTTCTTCGGTGATGTCGGATTTAGTGGTCGCTTGTCCGCATCAATAACAAATACGTAATTTTGCATTTTATTGCATCTCAAATTGGTAAAGTGTTCCAAGTGCTTCGCACACGCTTGCGCGAACGGTAATGTTGAAAAGGCTTGTCAAGCCAAACACACATTTTGCCTTCATCTTAATGTCTGGCGACAGAGCCAGGAACTGGAGTTCATTCCTGGGTGTCATGACCTGATCAACGTAGGAAATAAATCCTAAACCTGCATCCTAGCTAGATAATTTCCAGGCTTTGCCGGAAATTACCAAGGCTTTCACTAGGAGGATTGGGTTTGATGATCGACTGCGCGCTTGAGATACTTATAAGGTACATTCAATTCTATTCCCCCTACTCCCTGCTCCCTGCTCCCTACTCCCTACTCCCTAATGATTCCCAATGCCGAACGATACTGGCTCACAAATGCCTATGTACCATTTTGCCTACTGGAAAACAGCAACGTTTGCGTCCGCAACGAGCAGGGTTTGTGCTTAGTTGATATTGAAATTAATCAGGGAGCCATTGCTGCAATAGTGCCAAAGGCGATTGTTCCCAAAGGGCAGCAAAACACGATGCTTGAAAATAGCCGCTACGGGAACGCAAACAGTAGTGTTGAAGCTAGCACAGATACCAGTAACATACCTAGTAACATCCCCAGTGTAGATCTCAGGCAAGGACAAGTATGGCCGTGTTTTCTTGATATACACACCCATCTGGATAAAGGTCATATTTGGGAACGGTCTCCCAATCCTGATGGTACCTTTGATAGTGCCTGTATCACCGGAGATGCTGATGCCGAAACCTATTGGCAAGGGTCAGATTTATATCGGCGCATGGAATTTGGACTCAAATGTAGCTATGCTCATGGCACTAAAGCTATCCGCACCCACATTGACTGGGTTGGAGAACAAAGTGCGATTAGCCTAGGCGTTTTCCAAACCCTCCAGAAAGAATGGCAAGACAGAATTACCCTACAAGCAGTGTCTCTAGTTACACTAGATTACTATCAAACTGCCGCTGCCATTACCTTAGCCGACAAAATTGCTGAAATCGGAGGCATACTTGGGGGAGTAGCCTATAGCAACCAAGACCTGGAGGCTCAACTCGATACTGTTTTCTCTTTAGCTAAGGAGAGAAACCTCAACCTAGATTTCCATGCTGATGAAAACGGTAATCCTGATTCCCATTGTTTACGACAGATTGCCCAAGCTGCTATTCGTCATCAGTTTACCGGAAAAATTATTTGTGGTCACTGTTGCAGTTTAGCAGTGCAACCCTTAGAGGAGGTTGCGGAAACTCTCAAGTTAGTCAAAGCAGCAGGAATTGCTATTGTTAGCTTACCGATGTGCAATCTTTATTTACAAGATCGACAGGCTAACGTTACACCATCTTGGCGGGGAGTCACCAGGCTCCATGAAATTAAACAACAGGGTATTCCGGTAACTTTGGCTAGTGATAATTGTCGAGACCCCTTTTATGGATTTGGGGACCATGATGTATTAGAAGTCTTTACCCAAGCGGTACGGATTGCCCATTTAGATATGCCCATCGGTGATTGGCCCTGTGCCGTAACCAAGACAGCGGCTGATTTAATGGATTTACCCGAGATGGGTAGGATTGGGGTGGGACTCCCAGCAGATTTGATTTTGTTTAAGGGACGCCATTTCAGTGAACTTTTGTCCCGTCCCCAACATGACCGAATTATCTTGCGCCAGGGTCAGCCCATTGATACTACGTTGCCGGATTATGCTGAGTTAGAGAATTAAGAATTTAGAATTTAGAATTTAGAATTAAGAATTTAGAATTGGGAATCGGGAATCGGGAATCGGGAATCGGGAATCGGGAAAAAAATATCTGTACCTGATGACTATGAGAAATACTATATATCAGTTTTCAACAATTCCTGAGCCCATATCCGATTTTTATCCGATAAAGCTGGTACTGGCTCTTGGTCATAATCGAGTTGGTAATCATAACCCCCTCGCTCATAAACGCTATTAATTATAGCTTGTAAATCTACTATTGGTTCAGAATCTTCTGGACGTAACGGTAGGGAAAAAGTTGGTAGTTGCTCTGGCAGATTACAAGTATATAATTCGGCTCGTGGGCGATGCTCTTCTCGACTCACCAAAACCCGATAATCGCTCTCAATAGTATTATCTAATAGTGGCATTGGTTTCCAGGCTCTGAGCAAATCGATCTCTACTAAATTAGTCAAGCTTCCTAACACCCGTTGGCGTTTTTTCAGGTAAGTTTCTCTACCGTCACCAGAGCGCTTATTAACTGGAGATAAAACTTCGATAGCGGTTACCACAGCACCAGTAGTCATATCTCTTACTTCCAAATACCCTTGTTTGATTTCTTCAGGCATAGGAACCATTACTGTTACTGGTTTTGTGGTTGGTGGCGCAACAGCAACCTTAGAGGTGGGAGAATCTTCAGTATTCGGTTGACGTTTAACAGTAACATCAGGAATTCCAACTAATAAGACGTCATCTTGGTTAGTTTTATTAACCTGATAAATGCGCTTTTCAATAGCTACTTTATACTTCGGACGTACCTGAGGAATTAAACACTCAGCAATTAGACTAATCAACCAATGATGTACTTCTGGCCATAAATCCGGATGCTCTAAATACGGATCCATACCGGGAAAGATTGACGGCATCCCTTAACTTCCCATCAGCTCTGTCTTCTAGGATAGCAGGATAGCAGAGGGAGTTGGGAGTAGGGAGTTGGGAGTAGGGGTAAGAGAGGGAAGTGTGGGAGGTGATCCCAGGTGTGGGGAGATGGGGGGATAAGGAGTTAAATGAGCAACGGTTGTGTCCCCCCCTGATTAAGGATTCCTAGTTTCCACGGTGCTTACAAGCTGCTCCCCCGAACTTACACATAGCAATTATAAATCAGTTGTAAAATCGGCAAAATATGAAAGTATTGCAGGGCTTGGGTTATAGCGTTTGCTAAGGCCACTATATTTTATGACTCATATGAAATAGCTATATGTAGTATTATTATGAGACAATGTCAAATGACAACTTGTCATTCACTTGTAACTATCTCATTAGAGTCATGACAGATAACAAGGATTTAACAGGACTTTCCCGCAGAAGTTTTCTTGTTGGTACAGGCAGTATCCTCTTGGCATCAACATTGCCCATAGGACAGGCCTCTGCCCAAACAAACACCTATATCCGCCGCAACTTATCAGATCCATCAGCACCCCTGAAGAGTTATAAAAAAGCAATCAAAGCAATGTTGGAGCTGCCGCCCTGTGATCCTCGAAACTGGTACCGCAACGTCTTTATTCATCTCCTCGATTGCCCCCACGGCAACTGGTGGTTCCTGCCCTGGCACCGAGGCTATCTTGGTTGGTTTGAGAAAACCTGCCGCGAACTCAGTGGCGACCCCGATTTTGCTTTGCCCTATTGGGATTGGACTGCGCAACCCTATATTCCAGAGGTCTTTTTTGAGGGGGTACTCAATCCCTCCAATGAAGCGTTTATTTCCAGCTACAGCACTTTCAAGCAACAGTTCCAAGATCCCATCAGTGATTTTTGGAACTCCCTATCTACAGATCAATTACATCAACAGAAATTGCGTGGATACTGCTCAATTGATGATGTTTGGCAAGCTATAGAAAACCCAAATGCTCCGATGTTCTACCCTTCCGACGCAGCTCGTAGGATAACCCAGGAGAATCCTTATTTAGACTGCGAGACCCAGACAGCAGTGTCACTTGAGACTATCAAGTCTGCTCTGGCTCCCAGAAATTTCATAGATTTCGGTAGTGATGTCGCCGGGTACCATAGCCAAACGACTGGTTTCGCCGTTCTTGAGGATCAACCCCATAACCTCGTCCACAACAACATCGGTGGTTTTATGGGAGACTTTCTGTCCCCTGTCGATCCGATTTTCTTCATGCATCATTGCAATATAGATCGGCTATGGGATGTGTGGACCCGTAAGCAAGAAAAATTGAGTTTGCCGACCCTACCATTACATCCAGACTTACGAAAACTATGGCAAGCAGAACCCTTCCTGTTTTTCATTGATGACAAGGGTAATGAAGTTCAGGCAAATGAAAATGAAGAAGATGAAGAAGATAAAGTTCAGCCAAATACGGCAGGGTATTATGCTACTATTGGCGACTTCAATTATGTCTATCAGCCTGGCTCTGGTGAGGAACTGGTTCCAGCATACAAGAATGAATTGAAGGAATTGACCGACGAGCCAACAGTCTTTTCTGTTCAACAAGTCAGCGGTCGCTCGTTGAAGTTCAATCAGTTATCCAAGAGCAATGTTAATGTTCCTAAGGAGATCCTTCGAGCCGCTCTGGCAAGCAGCAATGGACCCAGTGAGTTTCCAATTACAAGTATTGTTGCTGAAATTACAATTAACGTTCCAGCCAATTTGCGGGATGTTAGATTTAACGTTTTACTCAATTCCCCGGAAGGACAAGACAGCATTGGATTAGATAAAACTCACCTTGTAGGAGCGTTGGAGTTGTTCGGCACACTCCACCACAGCGGTCCTGTAACCTTCAAGATTCCACTGACTCGTGCATTGAAGGCTTTGGCTAAGAAGAAGAAACTAAATATAGATCAACCTTTACAAGTCGGCCTTGTGCCGGATAGCAAGAGGATCAGGAGGGATTCCTTAGAGGCAACCCTTGAATCTGTGAATATCAAAATCTTCTAGGACACTACTGTTATGGAAATGATGCTGAAGCGCTTTACTTTAGTAATTTTTGCCAGTCTATGTCTGTTGATTGCGGGAGGCATTCAATATGCCCACGCTGCTGATTTGGCGGGGCAGGTGACCTTCTCGTTGCCCCGCACTCCAGCTCACGATGAGGCAGTCAGAGTAAGGATATCTGCGGGGGTTCTACCTCGCGGTGCCAGGATTGTGGTGCGGTCGATGGATGGTAGAATTCTAGGGACGGTGTCTCCTTTTGGGGTGAGGCCAGGCCAGCCTTCGGGGGTTTACACGATTCCCCTGCCGGAGAGGGTTTTGAAGGATGGAAAAGTGTCTTTAGTGTTGCAACTTAAGCAGAAGGGTGCCAAGGGGGTTCGTGCTCCCAGTGCGGAAGAGTTCTTGGGGGCAGAGTTGGTTTATATTCCCATTACCCCTTTTGATTAGACCTGGAGTTTAGGCAAACTGAAATAAGCCAAATCAACCAGGTAGATTGGCCTTGAGGACAGAATAAAAAGCCTGATCCATGGGAGGGTAGCTTTTGGGTCTAGGCTTTTTCTGTATAGCGCTACGGGCAAGGGCTTTAGGCACAAGGCATGCATGCTAAAGTTTACTATAATCCATTCCCAATTAAAATAAATGGTGCCCAATAAAAGGGATGTGCCAGCAGGCCACGCCCTCCCTCATTTTTAATTAAAGCAATTTGAGCTTGTCGGAGGGCTTCGGCTTTAGTAACGTTCCCCTGTTTCAACACCTGATAAAATTTAGTCATCAAGGCTTGGGTACCCTGGTCATCCACTGTCCACAGGGATGCGATCGCAGCATCGGCACCAGCATTTTGCATCAGATAACCAAAACCGAGGATTTCTTTGCCATCCCCCAATTCTCCCCCTAAGCCGGTTTGACAGGCACTGAGCACTACTAAATCTACATTGGATAAATCCCATTTTTCTTCTACCTGGGTCAGGGTAACGCGACTGCCATCACCAAACAGGATAAATGAATCTTGTTTAGTTTTGTTGAACACAGCATGGGTGGCTAAATGCACTACAGAATAGTCATTCATCTGATAAATGGTATCCCCATGAAACTGTTTATCGATGAATAGCTTAGTGTTGGGAAAGGTTTCTGCCAGACGCTCTACTTCCGGTTGGGTATACTGTAAGGCCGAAAAGCCTTTATGGGCTTTGGTGACCGCAGCCGCAAACACGTCTAACTGTGGTGTCGGTTTATTGTCTAAGGATGTTAGGCTCAGAGCAGTAATCTGATTAACTCTCAACCGCTCAATTAACCATTGCTCCCCATCATACAAAGCCCCTAGGGGAATATAGCGCAATTTCCCATCAGGAGCATAAATAATAGTTTTGGCATTGGCCTTGGCTAAGTCCCCTTCAATCGGTTTAATTAGCCACTCGTACAATTGCTCGGCGGGAGGTCTGGCATTACGAGCCGGATTTGCCAGGAGTCTGCGGAAGTTTTGAATCGCTCTTTCCAGGTCTTCTCGTTTTACCTTAACCGTGCGGCGAATTGGGGGAGCATAAGGAGTAACTAGGACTAATTCCAAACGGTCATCTAATACTAGGGGATAGAGAATAACGGCATCCTGTTCCAATTGCTTAAGTTCGTCTCGTAATCGTCGATCGTACTTCTTTAAGTCTAAGTTTTCTGCTTCTGTAGTTTCCCTCAATTGTGCCAAGCGAGCTTCTACCTCTGGACTGTTGAGGAAGTCTTGAAAGTCTTTAGTTAGCTGGGCTTGATTTTTCCTAAGTTGAATGATTCGCTGTTGCTGGGTTTGGGTGCGCTTATCCCTAACAATAGTTTCTAGTTCACTGAGTTCTTGACCCAGTGCAATGGCTTGGTCGATAATCGGTTGGGTACCCTTAATGATTTCTTGTTCTTCCGTCAGTTCTGTAATGCCATCAACGGTGTTATCATCCCCTCGCACATTACTCAGGTAATCCTGCAACTCCTGCACTTTCAGTAAATCGAGCACCCGTAGGGCTTCTAGGTTGCGATTTTGTTGGGTCAATAAATCAGCCAAGCGGCGATAGTCTTGGGCAACAGTATCCGTAAAGGATTGTTGTTGTTCAATGGGCAGAACTTTTAAGTCTTTGCGGATGGCTTCTCGGACATTAACCGATTGTTTAAAGAAGGTAATCGCTAATTCCGATTGGTTTTGGGTATCATACAACTTACCCATACCAGCCAGAATTTTCCCTTCCGTTAAGCGAGTGCCAAGGGTTCTGGAAAGGGCTAAGGCTTGTTGATAAGCTGCTAAAGCCTGGGGATAGTTTTCTAGTTTAGTGGAAACCATTCCCATATGGTACAAGGTATCGCTAATCCCGGCTTTGAACCCAGTTTTTTGATTAATCCCTAAGGCTTGCTGATGATAGTCATTGGCTTTAGTATACTCTCCCAGTTCTTCATAAACTCTTCCAATCCGATTCAGGGTTTTAGCTTCATCTAGGCGATTACCAATCTGTTGAGAAATAGCCAAGGATTGCTGATAAAATTGGAGAGACTTGGGATAGTTTTCCTGCTTTTGGTAAACTTCTCCGATGTTAGTTAGGGTTTTCGCAATCCATTCCTTCGCCCCAATTTTCTTAAAAATGGCCTTAGCTTGGTTGAAGTAGTCCAAGGCTTGGGGATAATCTCCCAAATCCAGATAATTCAGCCCCATATAGTTATAGGTGCTGCCAATACCAGCCTGGTCACCAATGTCTTGACGAATGGCTAGGGCTTTTTGATTATATTCTAGGGCTTTGGGATACTTTCCCCAGTGACTGTAAACTATTCCGATGTTGCTCAGGGTATGAGCTTCCCCTGAACGGTGGCCAATGTCTTGAAAAATAGCTAGAGATTGCTGGAAGTATTCTAAACCTCGGTCATACTCCCCTTGGTCAGTATAAATTGTTCCGATATTGTGGAGAGTCGTGCCAACTCCCTGCTTGTCACCAATGTCTTGCCTAATTTTTAGAGATTGCTGATGATACTGTAAGGCTTTGGCATAGTCTCCCCAGCTACTGTAAACGCTTCCGATGCTGCCCAGGGTACTGGCTTCCCCTGAACGGTGTCCAATGTCTTGAACAATAGTTAGAGATTGCTGGAAGTATTCTTTTGCTTGAGCATACTCACCCTGACTATGGTAAACTAATCCAATATTATTGAGGTTAGTAGCTTCCCCTAAGCGATCGCCTATTTCTTGAGAAATAGCTAGAGATTGCTGGTGGTATTCTAATGCTCGGTCATACTCACCCTGACTGCTGTAAACTGACCCAATATTACTGAGGGTACTAGCTTCCTGGGAGGGTACGCCTAGGTCTTGAGAAATAGCTAGAGATTGCTCGTAGTATTCTTTTGCTTGAGCATACTTACCCCAAGCATAGTAAATAAACCCAATATTATTGAGGGTAACAGCTTCCTGGGAACGCTCGCCTAAATCTTGAAAAATAGCTAAAGCTTGTTGGTAGTATTCTTTTGCTTGCTCATACTCACCCTGACTTTTGTAAACTGCCCCAATATTATTGAGGCTATTAGCTTTTCCTGAGCGCTCGCCAATGTCTTGACGAATGGCTAGAGATTGCTGGTGGTATTCTAATGCTCGGTCATACTCACCCTGACTGCTGTAAACTTCTCCAATATTATTAAGGGTATTGGCTTCATTGGAGCGCTGGCCAATTTCTTGAGAAATAGCTAGAGATTGCTGGTAGTATTCTAAAGCTTGGTCATACTCACCCCGAGCATAGTAAATAAACCCAATATTATTGAGGGTAGTACTTTCCCTTGAGCGCTGGCCAATTTCTTGAGAAATAGCTAGAGATTGCTGGTAGTATTCTAAAGCTTGGTCATACTCACCCCGAGCATCGTAAACTGAGCCAATATTATTGAGGGTAGTACCTTCCCCTGAGCGATCCCCTAGGTTTTTTAAAATCACTAAAGCTTGCTGGTAGTATTCTAAAGCTCGGTCATACTCACCCTGACTCTGGTAAACTGAGCCAATATTATTGAAATTAGTAGCAACATTATCACGACGGAGATCGCCAAACTCTTGGTTAATCGCTAAAGCTTGCTGATAATAGTCTAGAGCTTGGCGATACTTCCCTTGGTCATCATATATCGAGCCAATGTTGTTGAGTTTAGTCGCAATTCCTATGGAGTCGTCTAACCTTTTGCTAATGGTTAAGGATTGCTGGTAGTAATCTAGGGATTGGTTGTACTTTCCTTGTTGGTAGTAGACTGTCCCAATATTATTGAGGAGGATTCCACTAGTTTTCTGGTCATCAATTTTTTTAGTAATGGTCAAGGCTTGCTGGTAGTAATCTAGGGCTTGGTCATACTTTCCCTGAGCGTTGTAAATTTTCCCAATAAAATTGAGAGCAGTTATTTCTTGAGAGGAATCTTTGATTTCTCGGGCAATGGCTAGGAGTTGCTGATAAGACTCCAAAGCTTGCTCATAGTTGCCTTGCCTGATTTGAGCTAGTCCAAGCCCTCCCAGGAGAATTGCTTGATCGTGGTAATTTTTAAGTTCTCGAAAAATCTCTAAGGCTTGTTGGTAGTAGTCTATGGCTTGGTCATGCTTTCCCAAGTCATAATAAGCTAGCCCAATCAACCAAACTATACCTACTTTATCATTAGGATTTTTAAGTTTTTGGTAAATAGCTAAAGCTTGTTGATAATAGTCTATCGCTTGCTGAGACTTTCCCTGTTTTTTATAAACCTGACCAAGATAAAAAAGAGTAGTGCTTTCATCAGCCTGATTCTTAACTTCCCGGTGAATAGCTAACGCTTGCTGATAATAGTTGAGGGCTTGGTCATACTGTTTCTGGTTATAGTGAACTAAGCCAATATTATTGAGCGCAATTCCTTCCAGCTTACGCTTACCCAATTCTCGCCGAATCGCTAAGCATTCCTGGTAAACCTCTAGGGCTTTGAGATACTCCCCTTTCTGGTTGTAAATCCCTCCAATCCAAAATAGAATATTCTGTTCTAATCCCCGAAAACCAGTTGGTTTAGTAATGGCTAATGCCAACTCCAGGGTTTCTAGCCCTTTATCCAATTCCCCTTGATTGTTATACAGTATTCCCTTCAAGGTCAGGGCTACACCTTCTCGTAATTGATAACCTTCTTCTCGACTCAAACCATGAGCTTGCTCAAGAAACTCCCCAGCTTGGTTCAATTTCCCTGACCAGATATAAGCTGAGCCGATCACATTCAGAGCGTAGGCTTGATAGTAGCGTGGGAGAATGCGTACGCTTTTCCCAGTCTTAGCTACTTCTTTGATAATACTCAAACCTTGCTCTAACCTATCTAAGGCTTTGTCATACTCTCCTTGGGAGGAGTAAACTGAGCCAATATTAACCAGTGCATAACCAATCCCAAGCTGATGACCTACCTCTTGGTTAATAGTTAGGGCTTGCTCCAACAATTCCAGAGCCTTAGGATAGTCTTCTTGACTTGAATAAACTGTTCCGATATGGGTCAGGGTTTCCCCTTCTTCCTTTCGCTCCCCTAGACCTTGACGGATTTTCAGAGCTTCTTGCAATACTTCCAGGGCTTTGGTTTCTTGAGATAATAGATTGTAAACCTGTCCAAGACCATTAAGAGCTTGAGCTTCACCGGAAGGGTTTCCCAATTCCCGATAAATCGTCAATACTTGTTGATAACTCTCCTTGGCTTGAGGCAACTGACCCTTAACAAACTCTAACCTTGCCCGATCGAATAACTGCTCCGCTTGAGTGGCTTGGTCTGGAGTCGTTTGTGCTACTGCTGGAGCAACTCCCAGATTTTCTGGGGCTAGGATCGGTGAGAGCAGGCAGAGTAAGGTAGCACTAGCTAGCTTGAAACAGAATACAGGAATAGTAGAGTAAGTACCCATAGACACACCCGTGACTTGGTAGTTTCTTACTATATATATCGCTAGGTAGTGGCAGTTTTATGCGGATTTTACTATATCGTCAGCTGTCAGCCGTCAGCTGTCAGCCGTCAGCTGGCCGGGGAACTTGGTCATTGGAAAGCGCGCCTTGAGCGAATTTAATAATTAGATGCGGAAAGCGCAGCCAAAAGATGCCCGTTCCACGCCTAATGCCCATTCCACCTCACTCTTAAAATCATTCCATTATTAAGCAACGCCTTCCCCTGAGCGATCGCCTAAGTCTTGAGCAATGGCTACAGCTTGCTCGTAGTAGTCTAAGGCTCGGTCATACTCACCCTGACTCTGGTAAACTGAGGCAATATTATTGAGGTTAGTAGCAACACGTAAACGACCAAGATCGCCCAAATCTTGGTTAATCCCTAAAGCTTGCTGATAATAGTCTAGAGCTTGGGGATACTTCCGTTGGTTCTGATAAATCGAGCCAATGTTATTGAGTGTAGTCGCAATTGATATCGAGTCGTTTAACCTTTTGCTAATGGTTAAGGCTTGCTGGTAGTAATCATTGGCTTGGTTGTACTTTCCCCAATTGCTGTAAACTCCCCCAATATTATTGAGGAGGGTTGCACTAGTTTTCTGGTCATCAATTTTTTGAGTAATGGTCAAGGCTTGCTGGTAGTAATTTAGGGCATGGTCATACTTTCCCTGATAGTTGGAAACTTGCCCAATAAAATTGAGAGCGATTATTTCTTGAGAAGGCTCTTTGATTTGTCGGGCAATGGCTAGGAGTTGCTGATAATACTCCAGGGCTTGCTCATAGTTTCCTTGCCTGATTTGAGCTACTCCAAGCACTCTCAGGATAGTTACTTGATGGGGGGAATTTTTAAGTTTTTGAAAAATCTCTAAGGCTTGTTGGTAGTAGTCTATGGCTTGCTCATGCTTGCCAACTTTAAAATAAGCTAGCCCAGTTTCCCAAAATTTTAGACCTTTTACAGTCAGATTTTCAAGGTTTTGGGAAATAGCTAAAGTTTGTTGATCATAGTCTCTCGATTCCTGAAACTTTCCCGGTTTTTCATAAACCTGACCAAGATTAACAAGGGTGGTGCTTTCCCCAGCCTGATTCTTAACTTCCCGGTGAATAGCTAAAGCTTGCTGATCATAATCAATAGCTTGGTCATACTGTTTCTGTTTATCGTAAACTAAGCCAATAGTATTCAGCGCAATTCCTTCAAGCTTACCCTTACCCAAGTCTCGCCGAATCCCTAGGGATTGCTGGTAAACCTCTATAGCTTTGAGATACTTTCCTTTATCGTTGTAAATCCTTCCACTCAGAAACAGGATAGTATCTTCTAATCTCTGACTCCGAGTTGCTTTAGGAATGGCTAACCCAAGCTCCAGGGTTTCTAGCGCTTTATCCCATTCCACTTGAGCAGTATACAGTATTCCCTTCAAGATCAGGGCTGCACTAACCTGATATTGATAACCCTCTTTTCGACTCAGGGTATGAAATTGCTCCACAAACTCCCCAGCTTGGTCTGGAGTCGTTTGTGCCACTGCTGGAGCAACTCCCAGATTTACTGGGGCTAGGATCGGTGAGAGCAGGCAGAGTAAGGTAGCACTAGCTAGCTTGAGAGATAATACAGAAATAGTAGAGTAAGTAATCATAGACACACCGGTGACTTGACAGTTTATTACTCTAGATATCTGTAATTGGTGGCACTTTTATGCGAATTGTACTAAATAATTTTTCAATATCAAGCAACTTGCTCTGATATGATGTCAAGATAATTAACCTTAAGAAAAATCTCCCACACTCCCCGCGCCCCCACCCCAAACCTGTGATGACAACCCCCCAAGCTATTGACTGGAATTCCCTAGCCTCGGAACTTACCGGAATAGAAATTATTAATGACCCGAAGCAAGTTGCTAAATTATCCCTAGACTACTACCACTTCAGTCCGGTACTGGAATCCCAGCTTAGGGATAAACGGGGGAATATCGTAGTTCGTCCGACTACGGTGGCGGAAGTCCTGGAAATAGCTAGGGTTTGCGTTAAGTACAAAGCTCCCCTAACCGTAAGAGGCTCAGGCACTGGTAATTATGGTCAGTGTATCCCCCTCAACGGTGGCCTGATTCTCGATACTACTCGCATGAATCAGATTAACTGGATAAAACCGGGTTTAGCTTCTGTTCAGCCAGGGGTCAAGCTAGCCGCCTTTGACAAAGAAGCTCATAAAATTGGCTGGGAATTGCGCATGGCTCCCTCTACCTATCGCACTGCTACGATTGGTGGGTTTATTGGTGGCGGCAGTGGCGGCATTGGTTCCATTACTTATGGAGTATTACGCGATCGCGGAAATATTCATGCTGTCCAAGTCGTCACCCTCGAAGACCAGCCCCGTGTAATCGAATTACGGTCCGATCAGGTGCAGAAGGTCAATCACGCCTATGGCACCAATGGTATTATCACCGAATTAGAAATACCCCTAGGGCCAGTGTATCCTTGGGCTGAAGTGATAGTAGTCTTTGATGACTTTATGACTGCTGCGAGATTTGGTCAAGCTTTAGGTGATGCCGATGGCTTAATTAAGAAACTGATTAGCATTCACGCTTGGCCAATTCCATCCTACTTTGCCGCTCTCAGCAACTACCTTCCCGAAGCTAAGCACTGTGCCTTGCTGATGATAGCGGAATCTTCCCTAGAGCCATTCCAGGATTTAGTTCGGGAGTATGGTGGAGAGGTCACTTACCAGAAGACTGCCCTAGAAGCGAGTAAGGGAGTCAGCTTAGCAGAGTTCACCTGGAATCATACCACCTTACACGCCCGTAGTGTTGATCCCAGCCTCACCTATTTACAAACCTCATTTGTGAATCTGGACCAGGTGGAGCATATGTATCAGCACTTTGGGGATGAAGTGATCATGCATTTAGAATTTATGCGAGCAGCAGGACAACTGATACCAGTGGGACTACAAATCCTTCGGTATAGTTCTGAGGAGCGTTTGAATGAGATTATTCGCTATCACGAAGACTATGGCGCTATGATTGCTAATCCCCACACCTACATCCTAGAAGATGGGGGTATGAAAACCGTTGATATGGAACAGTTGCGGTTTAAGGAAATAGTTGATCCCTATGGATTGATGAATCCCGGTAAAATGCGAGCCTGGGAGCATCGGTAGAGTAGGGAGTGTGGGGTCCCGGCGCGGGGAGTGAGATTAACAACAGAACAGGGAGCAGGGAGTGGAGAGCAGGCAATTTTGGATCAAAAATTCTCACAATTTCTAAACGCATCCCTATACTATCAGAGCAAGCTATAACAGATCAGCTGGCTATAGCTTTAGTATAAATTTTCTGGATAAGTGACATTTCCATAGTAAACTATACATCGGCGGGTATAGCTTATGTAGCTATACCCGCAAGGCAAGAGGAAAGAGTTTACTACAAAAGCTTTTCAGCTTTTATCAGTGTCCTAACTTTAATGGGTAGTGCTATACCTGATAGCTGATATGTGAATGCTTACCTTAATTTGCTAATTGGCCGCCCATTTTTCAAAACCAATACACTTATCCAAGGAGAAAGTAGCTACCATGATAGAATTTGATTCATCATTGTTTAAAGAGAAGGTTAAATCTCTTTTTTTGCACACAGAGGAAGAAAATCTTGCTGCTTATATCTATAGCACTCCTGATCCTAATATTGAAAATGATCCTGCTAGGGGTGAAGAATATTATAGACAAGTAATTGAAGAAAGTGTTGATTATTACCTTTATAAGGAAGAGGTTAGGCTCATTAACACAGTGGCTAATCAACTATCAAATTATGTGCCACAGGGGGTGAATATCGTTGAATTCGGACCAGGAACAAAAACAGCATTTATCAACAAAACTATGCCTTTCCTGAAGTCATTGAATCATAATATCACAACGTATATTCCCGTAGATTTGTGCAAAACTTATTTGGATCAGGCAAAAGACGTTTTGCAAGATGAGTTACCAGATATGTTGGTTAAACCCATACAAGACGACTTTATTGAGAATACGGATCTCGTTAAACAGTTTGACAAACCGTTAGTTTGGTTTAAAGGCAGCACAATCACTAATTTATCTACAAACCAATGTATCGATTTTCTGAAAAACATATCTCAAGCCTTGCCCTCAGAAGGTATTCTAATCGTTGGTGTAGATGCTAATCAAAGCGAGTCTTCATTAAAAAAAGCCTACGATACTGAAGAAATGGCAAATCTTATGTTAAGCGTACTATATTGGGTTGATCGCGATTTGCCAACAACCAACTTTAATCCTGACGCATTTAAGTATCAGCCTGAATGGACTCCAAACAATTATTGTTTGAAACATAATGCCATTGCTACCAGCAACCAAGACTTTGTTTTTGATGGGGTTAATATCAGCATCAAAGAAAATGAAAAATTCCATCTTTTAAGTTCTTACAAATATCCCGTTGATTATTTTCAAAAAATAGCTAGGCAAGCAGGATTAGAACCCTTAACTCATTTTGTTGATGAAAGTCAACGCATGGTTATTCATGTTTTAGCTTCAAAAAATAGCGTTGCTTAATAATGGAATGATCTGAAGAGTTTTGTGGTAAGCATTAAGCTATCAGCTTATGGGTCATGGGTCATGGGTCATGGGTCATGGGTCATGGGTCATGGGTCATGGGTCCCAGGGTCGAAGCCTGTGGGGCGCTGTCTTGATGCATCGCGACTTGAGGTGCTTTTGAATAAAATAAACAAAAGGGTGTGTGCGTAGCACATAAGCTGACCGCTGATCACTAATAGCTGAATGCTTAGATGACGGTCGCAGTACCCTTAGAGGCAGAGTGATGGACACAACTGGATTCGAACCAGTGACCCCCACGATGTCAACGTGGTGCTCTAACCAACTGAGCTATGCGTCCAAACCATTCATTATGATAGCACATATTTACAATACATAGCAAGGGAAGTATGGTTTAGGAGATAGTCTTTTGTTTGAAAGGGAGCAGGGACTTCGGAGCAGGGACTTCGGAGCAAAAGATGTCCTAACCTTTGCTTCGACTGCTATAGCAATTCTCAGGAACGTTTGAGGGCAATTACCTATTGCCTTCCCCTCCTGGGAGGGGTTAGGGGTGGGTGCCTATTGCCTATTGC
>NZ_CEYLVT010000109.1:0-24621 GCF_982860115.1 Moorena sp. | reverse complement strand
TCCTCCCGCCGCCGCCCGCGTCGCCACCTTACTAAACAGCCACAAACTAAGGAGATTAAACCCTCCAAATCCCAACCAAAACAGAAAACGCGCCGCCAAAGCTCATCCGCAAAATCACATAAATCTCGGTCAACCCCGCCACCTACGCCCCGTACCCGTGCTCGTCTATCCCGTTCACCAAACCCTTCTACAATTCGCTCCAGTCAATCCCAGATGAGGGTAGCATACCGAACACCCCAGTTACCAAACCTTCGTAGAAGACTCAATCCCTTTGCTACACGAGCGTCCTCATCCTTGCCCACAATAACCAATTCTCGTAATCCAATTCGGCAACGTCCTCAGCCACAATTAGTTGCTGATTTATCCCCTAACTCCTCCAGAGCACACCAGCTAAAGGCTAGACTACCCCTCCCCAATCCACCGAATCACCAATCTGTACAAATTCGGAGAACTCGCCGAGAGCGCCGTTCCGAAAACTCCTCTACCAGGCTATGGATTTCGATTATCCGTTTGCTGATTGTGGGAATTGGTCTCGCAGCGATCGCAGGTACCGTATTATCCAGCTTGGGTACTGCTAGCCAACCATCTACCAAAACCACAGACAATGCTCCAATTGAAGTCCAGCAGACTTTGAGTCAGACAATTAGTTCTCAATTGACGCCCCTGCTGCTCAACAAATCTCCCTTACAAAAACAAATTCAAACTCTAGTAAAGCAACACCCCCAATTGCAACCCGGAATCTTCATCCATGATCTTGATACCGGTGCTTTCCTAGAATCAAATAGCCGTCTCATTTTTCCTGCTGCTAGCACCATTAAGTTACCAATTCTAATTGCTTTTTTTCAGGATGTAGATGCAGGCAAAGTTTTCTTAGATGAATATATAACCATGAAACCAGAGATGGTTGCTGGTGGTTCTGGAAACATGCAATATCAAAAACCAGGCAAACAGTACAAAGCTCTGGAAGTAGCAACCAAGATGATCACTATTAGTGATAACACGGCTACGAATATGCTGATTGAACGTCTTGGTGGCATCCAAGTTCTCAATCAACGATTCCGCTCTTGGGGCTTGAAAAAAACCGTACTGCGCAACCCCCTACCAGATTTGCCAGGAACAAACACCACTAGCCCAAGAGAACTAGCTAGTTTGATTTTTAACCTTGAGCAAGGTAAGTGGATTTCTCCCCAATCTCGTACTGACCTGATCGATATCATGATCCAAACCAAAACCAACACATTATTACCCCAAGGACTAGGTAATGGTGCCACCATTGCCCATAAAACTGGCACCCTTGGCCGACTACTGGCCGATGTAGGTTTAGTAAAAATGCCCAATGGCAAGCGTTACATTATCACCGTAATGGTCAAACGCCCCTTTAATGATAGCAGTGCCGAAAAACTGATTCGCACCATTTCTCGACAAGTCTATGACTACTTGAATAATTAGCCATTAATAATTAGTCATTTCTTAATTACCGGTTAAACCTTGAAAGTTCACTGTTAAAGGTTGACTGTTGCCTTTGAGGAATGTGCCACTGACAACTGATCTAGAGATTGCCAGATTTTCGATAACAAAGCATCCAAGCCGATTTTAGCAACAGCTGAAATCGAAAAAACTGGTACCTGAGTCAGCTGATTTAGGTAAGTAGACACCTCATCGATCATGTCTTGATCAACCGCATCTACCTTATTAAGGGCAAGAATTTGGGGACGCTCTGGCAATTCTCTCCCATAGGCTTGTAATTCCTGTTGAATCGTTTGATAATCAGCAATCGGGTCAGCAGCAGTAATATCAATCAAATGCAGTAACAAGCGAGTGCGTTCGATATGACGTAGGAAGTCGTGACCCAGACCAATACCTTGATGAGCTCCAGCAATCAACCCAGGAATGTCAGCAAATACAGTACCATCCCCAGTTGGTTTACGAACCACACCTAAATTCGGAATCAAAGTGGTAAAGGGGTAATTGGCTATCTTGGGTCGTGCGGCTGAGAGTGCTGAAATCAGAGTAGACTTACCAGCATTAGGTAGACCAATAATGCCCACCTCCGCCAGTAACTTCAACTCCAAGCGTAACCTCAATTCCTCTCCTGGTAGTCCAGGTAAAGCATGCTCTGGTGCGCGATTGTGATTACTCAGGAAATGCCGATTTCCCAAACCTCCTTTACCACCTTTGGCAACACACAGCATTTGCCGAGGTTTCACCAAATCCCCCAGCAGTTCTCCCGTGTCAGCATTGTAGACAACCGTGCCACAGGGAACTTCAATAATGCGATCGCTACCATTTTTTCCCGTCCGATTATTAGGGCCTCCCCGACCCCCATTCTCAGCTCGAAAGCAATGGGCGTATTTGAAATCTAGCAACGTTTGCAGATGCTCTATAGCATTGAAAATCACGCTACCCCCCCGACCACCATTACCCCCCGCCGGTCCTCCAGCAGGAACATACTTTTCCCGCCGAAACGCCACAATTCCATCGCCCCCGTTACCAGCGACAACTTCAATTTCTGCTTGATCGATAAATTGCATAATTAGTTCTTAGTCCTTAGTTTGTTCTTGACATCAGTCAGTTGAACCCATTTCCCTTAATTAATCTAACTAAGAATCACCAATGACTAATGACTAGTCACCAATGACTAATGACTAATCACCAATCACCAACCACTAATCACCACTTATAAATATGCTGAAACATCTTCACCACAATCATCGGCTAAATAAGATAAAGCCCGGAAGCGTAAGCCAACTAACTGATCATAGAGAGGATTAAGCTTACACATCGGTGGGATGTGGACGATTTTGTGATTAAATAGCTTTACGTCCCGTTCAAACGGACACTGAGAAGGAATCAGTTTGCACATAAATCGAGCGACCCGTGGGTCATTAACATCCATACCATCTAACCAATCCCGCATTGGCTGTAGAATATCCGAATGGGGATGGTCAGAACTTCCTGGTTCTTGAGCTAACGCATCAACAGAATCCCTTTGCTCAGTTGCCTTAGCGTCATAAAGAGTTACCTGCAGTGATTCAAGAGCCTCAACCTTATGACCTAGTGCTTCACAGAACTGGTCTAGAACATCAGCTTCAGTCGCAGAGTACACCCCATCTGCTAAGGCTACCATTACAGCAGTTCGTAGAAAATTCTCTGCGGTTGTGTTATCCTTACCTAAAGCTGCTGCCAGTTCTTCAGGAGTAATGGGTTTATCAAAAGACTGCAAATCAGTGCCAGGAGCCAATGTCTCTTGGGTGATTTGAGCCATAACCTCTTGTTCTTCTGGGTCAAAGTGACCATCAGCCCAGGCAACGGCAAATAAACCCCGCAGCCAAGCTGAAATTTGTTCTTCGGTGTAGGTAGCAGAGCTAGAAATAGCCATAAATACTTAAAATCAATCTCCTAACACTATTTTAGGAGAAATCACAATAACTAATCGCTCCATAAGGTTTAAGCCCATAACATCAAAATAGCAATCGGATTAAGAAGCATCGACCACTTGTAATTCTGAGATATTCGTGACTCTAGCAGAATTTATTCTTTTCTTAATGTCAGTCCTAACCAGTGCTACTGGACAGTTCTTGCTCAAAACTGGAGCCGAAAAGCTGGAAAAAGTTAACGCTAGCAATTGGCTAGATCAAATTTTCAGTATACCCAAGACCCCAGAGATCCTAGCAGGGTTATGTTGTTATGGTTTAGGGGCACTCGCATACATTTTGTTGCTGACCAGGGTAAATCTTAGCGTTGCTGGTCCTTCAGTATCCTTGACTTACATCTTCTCCGTACTGATGGGCTATTTTTTCTTTAAGGAAACCATCCCCCTTAGTCGTGCCGTGGGGTTGGGTGTGATTATCTGCGGTGTAATGTTGGTAATTTGGAAAAGATAAGTTAGTCATTAGTCCATTAGTCATTTGTCAAGACCATGGATGTAAGCCTCTTGTGTACCCGACTTTTTTAGGGGGGTAATTAGGGGATACCATCCAAGCATACAAGGTTTTTACCTCCTCAAGACTTATCCACTCAGATCTGTAAAATCAGATCTGTAAAACTGCTGTAATTCCCTATTGCCGGTGCTCTGTTGCCAGAGCCGAAGTTACCTATTGCCTAAAACCTTAATTTCTCGATCAGCTGCGTAAGTCCTACTTGTGATAGACACACATAACTTATTCATAATTTGGACATCGTGAAAACGCGATCGCGGACAACCGGTAGCAATACTGTAATTAATCACTACTCTAACTATTACGGCAATGGCAATAAAAAATAAACTGAATGAATTAGATTATTTACCTGCTATTAATGTACATTTGCTAGAGCGTAGAATATCTTGTGTAACCGTCCCTAGGATTGTAGACGCCATTCATGCCGCTTGCGTTGAAGACATAAAAATAACCGTAGCTAACTACAACGTACATAGTTTTAATCTTTCGATGCAGCTCCCCTGGTTTTATGAATTTATCCAAAGTGCAGAAATCGCCCATTGTGACGGTATGGGTATCTTAAAAGCCCTTCAGTTTATGGGGTACAATTTATCGCAAAAATACCGCGCCTCTTACACACTATTAATGCCCAAATTACTGGATAATTTTAACCAAAATAGTTTTTCAATATTTCTGTTGGGGTCAAAGCCTAAGCATCTAGAAACAGCCCTTAATAACCTCAGAGAACAATACCCCAATATTGTTGTCGATGGTCACCATGGATATTTTGATAAAGAAGACCCCAGACAAAATGAAGAGATAATTAATAAAATCAACCAGGCAAAACCTAATCTTTTATTGGTAGGCATGGGTATGCCAATTCAAGAAAAATGGATTTGGCAGCATCGTAGTCGTCTTAATGTCAATGTCTTCATGCCTGGTGGTGCAGTGATCGACCGATTGGCAGGTTTGGTTCCTGACTGTCCAGAATTTATTTCCAATCTTGGTGGAGAGTGGCTTTATCGCCTATCCCGTGAACCCAAACGTCTCGCAGCTCGCTACTTACTCGGTAATCCAGCCTTTTTCTTTCAACTTGCTCTAGCTAAATTTTATGCACAACCTTTGAGAGTAGAGAAGATGGGGTACATGCTAAATGGACAAAAACACAGTTTAGACGAGCCTGTAAGCCTTCTTTCACCATTACCTCAGGGAATGAACTAGGAAAATCAGGATGCACCTGATCTGCAGCTGTTAGTAAGTTCTAGCTAGTAAACTCAGAATAACTGAAAAAATTAATTTTATTAATTTAGTCTCAGTCATGGTGCAAAACCACCATGATCGTGATTCATACCAAGTGATACTAAGTTGCATTTATACTCAGCACTTTCTTCCCATCACCCCATCACCCCATCACCTTTTGAGGAAGATACTATCTTTGATCCCAACTTAGTATCACTTGCCGATTAGCTACGGTTGACATTTACAAAGCACTTGGTATATTTCGGTATTTGAGGGTGTCGGTTCACTGATCACTATTTACATAGCCAAAATGCTGTGAATACCTTGGCACCATCCCCCCAGTTAGCCTAGAGCTAAGCTGGGGGTCTTATGTAGTGTATGGTTATATCCCAATTGTATAGGCACAACAGAGGTAATTCACCAACCTTCCAAGATAGGGAGAGAGTTTTAGAGTTTCCACAAAGACACTGCTTTCATGATCGATAATTTTTATGCTTGAGAGTAATAGTGTTACTTTTTCTCCACTAATGGGAATTCTGTCATTAGATAGTCTGAGATTTCTCACTTAGCCAGGGCAATGCTTTTATTGCCCGTTTTTTAATTACTCTTTTCAATGCTAGTCCCTTTAACTCCTTATCTCTCCTTACTTTTTCCTTGAATAGGAAAATCAGAGTAGTTAGGAACACATAGATATAGCAAGGGAAACCCAACACTGGATTAGGTTTTTAGCAGCTTAGTTTCAAGATAGGTCAGATGGATCACACACTAGCCAAGATCATCAATACATCCCAATACGTATCTTTTGATATCTTTGATACCGCAATTATACGCAATGTTTTAGAGCCAAGTGATGTTTTTGCACTGGTTCAAAAACAGTATGAGCATTGTCATTCCGAGTTATTACCAAATTATCCTAAGCTTAGGCAAAAAGCAGAAAAAAAATCTAGGGAAAAACTCTGGAGACGAAAACAGGCTTCAGAAGTTACCTTGGATACCATATTTGAGTGTTTGGTAGAAGATTTTGGACTTAATGACCAAACCGCACAAATACTAAAAAAAATTGAAATAGAAACCGAAGGGGATGTTTGCCGACGTAATCAATTTATTTTTTCGGTCTATAACTATTGTCGAGAAAATCATAAACAGATTATTTTTATCTCAGATATGTATCTCCCCCTATCGGTGATTAATAAAATTCTTCATGCCGCAGGCTATGATCAGAGTGACAAACTATTTTTGTCTTCTGCTATAGGCAAAACTAAATTTGTGGGAGATATTTATCCATATGTTGTTAAACAGCTAGGATGTAATCCAGAACATATTCTTCACATTGGTGATAATTATCAGTCCGATGTGTTGAATGCCAAAGCCAATGGCTTATTAAGTTATTTTTATGAAAATTCAAGACATATATTTATCAAAAGTTATTGGTTTAAAAAGGAAAAATTTCATAAGCTGGTTAACAAAACTAAATCTCTTGACAGTTCATTTTATCTAGCAACCATTATCAATCAGTATTATTGTGATACTCAGGATAATAATACTAGTGACGAAGAGGATTTTTGGTATAACTTCGGGTTTAAGAATGTTGGGATCCTTTTTTTGAGTTTCATGAATTGGTTGCTAGATGCAACCACTAAAGATGGGATAGACAAAATTTTCTTCTTATCCCGTGATGGTTATATCATGCATAAGGTTTATTACCTACTAGCCGGATATAGAGATAATAGTCCAAGGGCAGACTATATGTATGCCTCAAGAAGAGCTCTCAATATTCCTAGCATCTTTGAATTAAACGATGTAGCCATGGATTTTTTAGCGAGTGGAACGAGTATCTTAACAGTTTCACAGTTTTTAGAGCGAATTGATCTTGACCCTAACCAATATCGGCAAGAAATTCAAAGCGCTGGTTTTGTAGATAGTCATCAAAAAGTAAAAACTCAAGAAGATTATATCAACTTAAATAAGTTGTATAAATTACTAGCTAGTGAAATTTTACAGTTAGCATGCTCTGAACGAATAAATCTTTTAAATTACCTAAAATCTATTGGTTTATTAGATAAAAAAAGAATAGCAATAGTAGATATAGGTTGGAATGGAACAATGCAGTATTCTCTATCTACACTGCTCAAAAAAATAGATAAAAATATAGAAATTAAAGGATACTACTTTGGAATACTTAGACAGGCAAAAAAAAATCGCAAACAAGGAATGGATATGTCTAGTTATCTAATTGATTTAGGCAAGCCGAAATATTACAAAAATCTAGTAAAGCTATGCTTACCATTTTTAGAGTTTATCCATGCTGCTCCCCATGGCAGTGTTCATAATTATGCTTGTATAGGACAAGAGGTTAAGCCAGTCCTTGATGAACATGACCTCAGCTTACAGGATAGAAAAAAAGCTTTACTTATTCAAAAGGGTGCTTTAGAATTCATTAGTCAATACCAAAAATATATCCAAAACTATCCCTTCATTAAGCCCCTCAAAAAAATGGCAACTCAACCTTTGTATAGAGTTCTCAAAAATCCGACTCTTTATGAAGCAGAAAAATTAGGTGATATTGAGCATTCTGAAAGTTTTGGAAATATTAACGATAAACGGTATATTGCTAAACCTCCCACTGATATCCCCCTACTAGTATTGAGATTTGATAAATTATTCAGTTCATTCAAATCATCCTATTGGCGTAGGGGCTATATAAAGAGATTGTTAGCTAATATTTATTCCTTTTAGGACTTACGAATTTTATTTGGTTTCCCTCCCCTAACCTCCCAAATATGGGGAGCAATGCTTAATCAGTCCCTGAAACTGGTTATTGTTTTGCAAAATTTTGCTAATCATATCATAGGATTTCTAATCAGCAGACAGTTTTCAGTTCACATATCATCAGGAGGATATAACCTTGAACCCCTTAGTTAGTGTCGTAATACCTACCTATCGCAGACCAAAATTAGTTAAACGAGCTGTTCAAAGCGCTCTGGCTCAAACCCTTAGTCAAATTGAAGTCATTGTTGTTATAGATGGTCAGCATGAGGCTACTTGTGCCTCACTTGCAGAAGTGGATGACTCCCGGCTAAGGGTGATTGAACTGCCCACCAATCAAGGTTGCACCGCCGCTCGGAGGGCGGGGGTTGCTGCAGCTCAAGCCCCATGGATTGCTCATCTAGATGATGATGACGAATGGATGCCCCAAAAACTGGAACTGCAACTGGAAGCTGCTAATCGTTCCCAATACAAATACCCCATTGTCAGCTGTTACCTAATTGCTCGGACTCCCCAAGACGATTCCATTTGGCCGAGAAGAATTCCCTCTAAATCAGAAGCAATGAGTGAATATCTGTTTGTTCGCAATACCTTCTTCCAGGGAGAAGCAGTAATTCAAGCTTCAACTATTCTTACATCCAAAGAGTTATTGCAAAAAATCCCACCCAGGAGCAGCGGTGAGGTTCACGAAGATTGGGACTGGCTGTTACGGGCGACTACTTTGGAAGAGGTAGGAATTGAGTTTGTGACTGAAGCATTGTCAGTGTGGTATTTAGGAGACAACCGTTCTAGTATGAGTAGAACTACTCAATGGCGGAATTCATTAAACTGGATTCAAAAAGTACAAGACTTAGTCACACCCCGTGCTTACGCATCCTTTATCTTGACAGAAGTAAGTTCAAGAGCTGCCTTTGCTGGTGAATGGAAGGCATTTTTTCCCCTTCTGTGGGAAGCCATTCGCTGTGGCAAACCCCTACCTATGGATATAGGTTTGTACTTCGGTATGTGGCTACTCTCTCCCAATACTCGACGCTGGTTGCGAAATTTACTGACTAAGAATCCTCAGCCATTAACAACTTGAGCAAAAAATCAGGTTACATCAAGTCCACTTTTGTCGTTTGTTATTTGTAGTGTTCATAATCTAAGGTTGTTTTGGATAATGGGTAACGGGAATAGGCAACGGGTAATCGGTAATGGTAAAGGAGTAATCACAATTGCCAATTACCCATTACCTATTACCTATTACCCACGCCTTACAATAACGATGCTACCGGAGTGGATCTAAAAAATTAATATAGCAATCTACCCTGCTAGAACCGTCTTCTACGGTTTCGGAGTCTTCGACGTTCCCGATGTCTCGCAATTTCTTTACGTTTGCGTTTTTGTGCAAATGTCTCAAAATGACGATTCTTTTTCATATCAGCAAAGATGCCAGCTTGGGAGACTTTTCGCTTAAATCGACGTAGGGCTGATTCTAAGTGCTCATTTTCACCAACCACCACTTGGGTCATTCAATGTCCTCCTGTTTTGATCGCTTCCGTGGTCGAATAACAAGTCATCATTCATCCCATAAGAACAGGACAGGGCAAACCTCTGATTGACTGACAAAACTCCTACAACTGACGGAAGGTGTTGGCATCCGGCCAGTTTTTAAAACGAATGGCTCATATCTCAAGTCCGTTAAAAATCATAATATTGCACCTGGATAGCCTGCACTCGTCTATGGCAAGGAAATCCGAATTAAGCCTGCCAAAAGCAAGCTCTCAAACTCCTTATTTTTTCCTTACTCCTTGTCAAGGGAACTGTGATGGTTTATTTCCACGCTTCAGCCTGCAGAGTTTGCTACAATATATCGCTTAAAACTGACTTTAGCTATGAGCCGTGGAATTAATGGCGTTGCTTAATAATGGAATGATTTGAATAGTTATTTGGAACGGGCAAGATGCCCGTTCTCAATATTTTCGGGCAGCCAGGATGCCGACCCCACTCATATTCATTCCTTGATTCAGCAATACCGAATTAACGATATTGTTGCTTAACTCACACACTAAAACTAGTGTGATTCTCGATCTGAACACTACCTATTTGGGTTTTCCTACTCTAGGTCTAAAACGTTCATACTTGTCTGAATCAAAGAGTTTAAGATGCCTTCAATCCACTTATAGACAGCAATCCTAAGCACACTAGTATGTTTCAACTATAGTTCGGGTTTGCTTTACCCTACCAGGATTACTCCCCAAATTCTGACGCGCAGCGCAGAACTTGACAGGGGTAAAACCCCTGCCCTGCCCTCAGACCTGAGAATTGGGTTTTGATTTAGATCAAAGCGAGCTTAGTAGCGACGAGAGAAGCTATCACCTCTGCGACCGCCCCCACCAAATGAGTTTCTTTTTTCCCGAGGCTTGGCTTTATTGACTTTGAGCTCGCGCCCCATCCATTCAGCTCGATCAAGCTCTTCAATGGCCTTCGCTTCTTCCTCCTCTGTGTTCATTTCCACAAAAGCAAAGCCCCTTAAGCGACCTGTTTCGCGATCGGTGGGCATGTGAATTCGCTTGATTTGGCCATATTCTTCAAACACAGATTTCAGATCCTCTTCTGTCACCTCACGTGCAAGGTTACCAACGTAGACAGACATACAATATCTCCAAAATTTGATTTATGTAGAGATAGAAATTTCGGAGGCATGCTTAGCAATATGAAACAGAAGAAACCTGTCAACACTGAAAACAAAAACTGCAACCGATACCTATACTCGCCTTTTATGATAACATAGACATTAAGGTGATTAACCTCCTACTTGGGTTGTGCAATTAAGTTGTGCAATCAACCTTTTGTGCATTTTAATTGCATAGTTGCCAGTTTTGAAAAAACTTTTCATACCCACTCCTCATCTGTGGCCTCCCCCCTCACAACCGTTTCATTATAGCCGGTAATCTCGATAAAGCAGGGAAGGTGACTGAATTGGGGCCTGAGCTTTTGGCGGACGCTATCAGCGTGTTGCTGATCAGCCCATTTGGTTGTAACCCTTCGCTGATCAGTAGCCGAACCAAAGTTTTTATAGCTATGTAAATTTTTGTAACTTTTTATTTCATCTAGTTGGAGCAAGGATGGGGTATTTTTTAGCATTTCTTAATGTAGCACCGTTTATTTTTGAATGCAATTTAGTTATTTATTTATTAATAAATATATTTGTATCTTAATCTTGGCTTTTCAGAATAAGTATAAATACTCAGAATTAGTCAACGATTTGCGATTAGCCCTTCAGGCGGCGTAAGCCCCATCGCAAAATCCCGAAAATTAGTAATCTTTTAGAACTACACAATGTAGTGCAGAATGTGGGTCATCAATTAATACCAATTCTTCAAAGCTAGACTACCGATGCAGATGGTGAGATGGGGAGATTAAATTGATGTTTAGCCGTAATTTTACGAATTGGTATAACTTGATTGATGAAGGCAAAAGCTAAAAGCAATCCCACCATTACCGCCCTTATCAAGTCAGGGTAAGCGCAAGAAGCAATAAGCATATCCTTATTGATGAAAAGACCGCGTCATTCTCAACAAATTCACTCTATTGCGAGTACAGTTATAAGAGATTATAGGGGTTTCGAGCCACGATCAACCGATATCCAGCCAATGCACATTATGAGCCATTTTTTCTTGCGCTTACCCTGCTTATCAAGTGAGGCAAGCAAAATCAAATTTTTTATAAAATTTAGCCAAATTATGTATTTTATATATATTGTTTATACCGCAATTATACGGATTTTTGCGAGATTTTACTTAATTAAAAATTACTATCAAAAATCGGAAATATTTCGGAAAATATTTTTAATTATTGACACTATAATTGAATTATATAAATTCTGTAAATTTTTAAAAAGTTTTTTTAACGTCAAGCCAATTAAATTCAGTCAAGTATTTTTCCTGAAGTAATTACCTACTTATATTTAGTAAATAACTATAAAATCACAAATTAATAGTTATTTCATTTTCAAATCTCATTTTAAAATAGGATTGATATTAAAAGCCAACAAGAAACAGTTAAAAAAAACCAAGCATTTTTTTTTTTGATGAGAAATCAGCATTGGGTTTCATGATCTATTTGGTTTGGCTATAGATAGTAAAATTTAACGAAAATAAGTAAGTCAGTAGGATTTGACTGGGTAATGAGAGATTGAAAAAGATATTTTTAACCCCATCACCTAGAGATAGGAGTTTTGAATGATTACTTCACCAAAAGTCAGTGTTGTCGTTCCTGCTTATAACGTTCGTTCCTACATTTCGGAAGCGCTAGTTTCTCTTGAGCGTCAGTCTTATCAAGAATTTGAAGTCCTGATTGTTGACGACGGCTCTACTGATGATACCGCTGAACTGGTTAAACCGTTTTGTCAGCGAGATTCACGCTTTCAGTTATTGCAGAAGTCCAATGGAGGACTCTCATCGGCTCGTAACTATGGCATCCGTCATGCTCGTGCTAGCTACATCGCTCTACTTGATGCAGATGATGTCTACAAGCCAGACAAACTAGCTAACCATGTGGCTGTACTGGATCGTGAACCAGAGGTAGGGGTTGTCTACAGTGCCTCACAAGCAATCCGTGATGATGGAAGTCCCACGATAATACGTCTGAGTGGTAAGCCAGTTATGTCTGACCCACTCCTAGCCCTACTGTGCAAGAATTTTATTGGTCATGGTTCTAATGGTGTATTCCGAAGCTGTCTAGTTGATGAAGTCGGCGAATTTGACGAAGGGTTACGGAGTTCAGAAGATATAGATTTCTGGCTAAGAATTGCAGCTACGGGACGCTGGCGTTTTCATCGGGAGCCAAAAGTCCTGTGTTGCTACCGAGTTCGTCCTTCTGGACTTTCTTTTAACATAACACAAATGCAGCATTCTCATGAACAGGTACTTACAGCAGCTTATCAACGCTCTCCAGAATTGGTAGAGAAAGTATTGCCGACGGCATACGCCTATATGTATCGCTACCTAGCTCGATTATCCCTAACTGCTGGTGATGTAGCTAAAGCTGTTCACTTTATCAACCAAGCCTTAGCTGCGAATAGCTCAATCTTCTATCGTGATCCGCGATCGCTTCTGACGCTGGTAGCTGTACGTCTGGCACCACTAGCGAAGCTGGTGATTAAGCGATCGCTTGGCTCTGCAGAATATACAGCAAACAACTAAAAATTTTGTATTAGTCATGAGTCATTGGTCATTGGCCTTTGACGTGTAAGCCTTTGAAATACAAGTCTTTTGTCCTTTCCAAACCTTGCTAACCTCATGAAACTCAGCTCGTTACTCACAAGTGGGTTCTGGACAACATACGGAGCCCTCGGGACACGTCTGCTGGTATTGCTAAGTAACCTGATATTAGCAAGGTTGCTGTTGCCATCTGAATTTGGGGTGATTAGCGTTGCCTATATTTTTTGGTCTTTCCTAAATTTGTTCACCCAAGGCACCATCAACTCTTTTATTGTCTACAAGGGCATTGAAGACCAGCGTTATTTAAATACAACATACACAATTGCTATTGCCAGGGGATTGATGTTGGCAGTGGCAATGGTGGCGATATCCCCCCTAGCGGCTAACTTTTTCGGTGTACCAGACCTGGTCGGGATTCTGGTCGTGTTCGCCTTTAATCTGCTGGTGGCTTCTATCCAGTCTGTTTATCAGGGAGTACTCACTAGACAGATGAGGTATCGGCAAATAGCTCATGCTACCATAATCGCCTCCTTAGTGCGAGTAGTCTCTACCACTGGTTGCGCCTTTATCGGTTTGAGCTATTGGTCATTTGCGGTGGGAGATGCTGCTTTTCGGGTTATAGAGTATTGGATTAGTCGTCGTCATGTAGAACACAAATTCCGCTTAGAGATTGATCCACAGGCTAGCTCAGAAGTCTTGTCGTTCTGTTTTGGTGCCACTGGCTCCAGTTTGGGATTTTATGTAAATGCCAATGGTGACAACTTTGTAATTGGTAAACTGCTGGGTAATACTAATTTGGGATACTACAACTTTGCTTACCAATTGACCCAGACAATTAACACTGTAATGGGTGAGGTGATTAATCAGGTAGGAATGTCCTCCTTCGCCCAGTTAGAGAATGACGAAGAGCAGCAAAGTGTTCTAGTCACAATGGTTGAACAAATGGCTTTCCTGGGGGCTCCTCTATACGCCTTATTTTTTTTAGTGGTAGACGATCAGCTCATCTCTATGATATTTGGCCAGAAGTGGGTGCCAGCCTGCCAGGTGATTCCTTGGTTACTTGTGTTTGCTTACTTTAGGCTGATCAATAATTCACTGATTAATATGCTTGCAGCAAAAGGCAGAACTGGGATTAATGCCAAGGTTAACCTTATGATTGCTCCCGTAGCGTTCTTGAGCTTTATTATTGGTGCTGAGCAAGCAGGAATACTTGGGGTGGGAATTGCAGTTACTTTCGTGCTAGGAATTGTTTGGACAGTTTACTGGTGGTGGGTAGCTTGCCGAGCACTAGGTTGGCCATTGATTAAGTTTTTACTACCGTGCTTTAAAGCTGCTCTGATTGTACTGCTAGCAATTGTGAGTTGTCTAGGTTTACCAATAATCCTTAAGCCATTCCTATTTATTAGTCTCTATATCGTCTGTATGCGCCTCATCGCTGCCAAACAATTTTTTAGTTACCAGTCTCTACTAGGAAAATTGGCTAATCAGCTGACAAAGTTAGGCAAAAGTCAGTTATAAGCTAATAAATTCAGTAAATTTACTGAAGGTTAGGTTAACCGAATTCACTTTTTAATCGGTAATTTCTCTAATCTAAATTAAGGCATTCAATAGGCACAATGTTATTGTGGCTGCTAATATATAGCAATTATCACTTGAGTGATGTAAAAAGTCATTGATTGTAGGGAGCGGTGCGACCCGTGATGGCGTTCGCGTAGCGTGACCTACGGTCAAGGGATTGCTCGCCATCACGGAAAGCGCACCGAGGGAGTAGGAATTCCCTCTTCCTTAATCAGGGGGGAATAAAATGACTGTACATCATAAGTATGATAAACGCTATCAAACAATAGTGTTATGGAAACGGAAAGCACACCGGAGGAGCGATCAATAGAAATAAAAAATGACAAATAACAACCAAAACAACACTATAAACGAACGAAGCTAGCAAATTTGAATCACTCTCATAGAATGAACGTGCTCTAAAATATCAAAGTATGGACTGTTAACTATGACTTCTAGCATACCAGATTTCCAGACCAGAAACTTTAAACTGGGTGCCATGTCATTTCCAGAAAAAGTTATTTACTGGGTGATTGTGCTAACACCGCTCTGGTGGTTATCGGGAATACAAACACTCTTCTACCCAGCGGTAGTTGTTGGTTTGTTAGCAGTAAACTTTGATATCGATAAACTCACTAGGGTATCAATACCCGTTTGTATCTGGGGTTGGTTAGGTATGGCTCTAGTCATGGTCTGGACTGCTACGTTTGGTCTCAATGACGTAGGATTTGCCTTGCAGAGAATTGCTGCTACCTTCGTAACTTTTTTCAAGAGCTATTGTTTAATTGTTGCCGCACTGCTCCTACCGTTTTGGCATGTCATCAGGGTTAAGGTGGTCACCCGTGCTGTAGCTTGGATGGCAACAGGATATTTAGTGACTATCGCCATTGAGATGGTCATGCTGGTAGTGGGATTAGGCAAAGAACCTTTTGTACCGCCCTTAGCGCGTCTGATTCCCGGAGGTGCTATGAGTTTGCTAGTTACATTTGCTGAGTTCCAACCTTTTTTTGGTATCCCGTTACCCAGGACAGTTCTTTACACCCCGGACCCCCCGATTGTAGGGGTGTGTTCGATTCTAAGTTTTTTCATTTGCTTGGGTGAAGAAAACCGGCGCTTACGTCAAGTATCCGTAGCGGGTTGTTTAACCGCTCTGCTAATTAGTTTTAGTCGTTTATCCTGGATTTCCTTTGTGATGGCATTGGTGATTACAGCTTGCTTCCGCAGCAGTTTGGCTCGTCAAGGTTCTTTATGGATTGGTTCATTAAGCTCATTACTTTGTGCTTTTTTGGGAGGTCTGACCTTAAGTGATTTACTGAAAAAGCCTCTAGAAATCTTCAATAGTGCTCGTGCCGCATCCTCGAAAGACCGCGAACTGGTGGTTACTAAAACCCTTGAGGCTTGGCAAGAACGCCCCTGGATGGGATGGGGAATTATACAAGGCTCAGTCAAATGGTATATCTACGACATTGCTTTGGGTTCCTTTTCAACTTACGCCTCAATTCTTTATTTGCACGGCATCATTGGCTTTATCTTTTTTCTAGCTGCCCTAGGTTCAACCCTTTGGAATACTTGGACTCCAGCGATTCGTGGTAACCATCATTGCCAGTGGGCATTTGCAAGTCTGGTGGCTTTGTACATGCTTCTCAACGGAACACCCTTGAGCTGGATGACAGTGTATTTGTGGTATTTTTGGGTCTGGTTAGGGGCAATTCTTGCCGAAATACAGCGAAATGAGCAGTTTGTCTCTCGATGGGAGCACTTATCTGGCAGAACTTGAAAATGGAAAAGGTAAAATTGAAAAAAATTAGACTTTTATTTATTTAAATAAATTTTTTTTATTTATAAAAACGTTGATTTAGATTAATTATTGGCATTAATAAATTGATATAAAGTTATAGTTTATATAAGTAATATTGTAATTTCTAGGAATATATATTATGAAAAAAATAGCTGCAATTCTGAATAGACATTGGACAATTTTATTAGTTTTTAATTCTTTGGTGCTGGCAGCTAGCTTTGGAGCCTTTTCTTTATTAAAGCCTTTTTGGATTGCTAAAGCACAGCTAATTCTACCAGAAACAGGCAAGTTACAAGCTAGTTTAGGAACCCTTGGGTCATTAACTAAGGGGGATTCTAAATTGGCGACCAAGAGTCATCCTCTGAATATGCAGGCATCGATTCTAAACAGTGATGCTTTGATGAGCCGCTTGTTGGAGTCTGACCCAGAGAAAACGGATTTTAAAAGGCTGGTTCAATACAAGAAGTTGTTCGCGGTATCTCCTGACGAGGAATCGACTACGATCTGGTTGAATGCCACTGGGGATAGTCCAAAATTAGCAAGAGATCGAGTCAAGGCACTGATCAGTGCGTATCAGGAGCGTCTGAATGAACTACGTCAAGCAGATGGTACCACTAGGGTTGAGTTTAATAAGAAAGCGCTGGAGCGAGCTAAGCAAAAATTGGATCAGTCTCAGGAGGCATTAGCAAAGTTTCAGGAATCCTCTGGTTTAGTGAATAGCAAAGCCCAAACTGAAGGACTGGTGAGGGCAATTACTGATCTGAGTATTAGCCAAGCTCAGGCTCAAGCTCAAGCTCAAGCCAGTCAACATCAGCTTCAAATCCTATCGACTCGTTTGGGTCTTACTCCTAAGCAAGCAATCCGCTCTCTAGGTCTGGCAGAAAACCGGGATTACCAGTTTGTGCGGCAGCAGTTGACTGAACTGGAAGCGACTTTGGTCAAAGCTCAAACTACTTATACCTATGCTCATCCCGAGATCCAAAATCTGCTGCTACAACGTGAGCAGTTGCAGCAGCAGATTCAGCAGTACATCTTTCTAGCAGCTGGTGATACGTTAGTAGACCCGACGCTTACTGATAGTGCTCAAGGAAGAGCAATGTTAATCCAGCAACTGATTCTGGCGGAAAGTGCTGCTAGTGGTCAACAACAACAGGCTGAGCAATTACAGCAGCAGATTGACCAGATCAAAAGTACTTTAACGGTGATTCCTGTCCATCAGTCTAGGCTGCTGGAACTAAAGCGACAGTACAATGTGGCTGCGGGAGTCTATAACGGTTTAGTTGCTCAAATGGAGCAAGTCAATCTTGATGCTTTTAGTGCTTATCCCAATGTACAGGTGCTTGACCCTCCCACTGTTGACGAGAAGCCTGCTGGTCCAAAGAAGTTGTTAATCATAGCTAATGGTTTTCTGGCATCGGCAGTGGGTAGTATAGCGCTGGTATTGCTGCTAGAACGGCGCAACCCACTGCTGAGCCCGAAAGATCTAAAGGCAATCAAGTTCCCGATGGTGGTCAATATCCCTCATCTGAGACACGCTGGTATGGGATTAGAGCTGGGTACAGAAACGGATGTAGAGTTTCAGCGACTAGCATCGGTGATTAGCTTACGCTCTGGAGAGGACCGTCGCATTTTGATTACTAGCGCGATGGTCTCAGAAGGCAAAACTACTGTCACTCTGGGATTGGCGAGAGCTCTGGTAGATTTAGGGTTTCGGGTCTTGGTAGTAGATGGAGATTTCCGACAGGCAACCCTTTCTCAACGCTTAGGTCATCACCATGATCCCCTCAAACCCGGACAGCCGGTGAAGATTCAACCGAGTCTTGACTTACTGCCTACCTCCCACAAAAAAGGCAAAATTGTGGAGCTGGTGACTCAGGGGAAATTTGAGCAGAGCCTAGCTACTGCGGAGGAATCGGGTGACTATGACTATGTTTTGATTGACAGTGCTCCGGTCAGTATGACCAGTGAAACTGCCCTGATGGCTGCTGTCATCGGTAATTTGTTGTTTGTTGTTCGACCTGAGATTAGTAAGCGTGACTTTGTCAGTGACAGCTTGGAACAACTGGCTCAGCACAATGCTCAACTGTTGGGTTTAGTGGTGAATGGGGTAGAAACTAAGTCCAAACCCTACTTGTACAGATCCAGTGATACTTTAGTGAAGTCATAAGCGATGAAACGTAGAACATTACTCCAGCTAGCAGTATCTGGCGCTGCGATCGCATTCCTCTTACCAAGACTCTTTGAGGACGAAAGCGCTACTAATTCGGTAAGAGCATCACCAATACAAAATTTGTGGTTGTCCGGAAAGTCAATTAACACTAAAGTTAGGGTGGATTGGAAAAACCAAGTCGCACAAACTACATCCTTCACCTTTGGCTCCAACGACTACGAAATTACTATTCTCGAAAAGGCATCAGACTCGGATTTCCAGGAGCATCTGGCGGAACTGGATATCAGGTTAATCCGGATTCACCATATCGATCTATGCGAACGTTGGACGAACCGAGCTACCAAAACCTGGGACGAGGCAAAAATTAAAGCCTGCTACGATGCCTCTTATCCCCAACAGCCTACCATTATCCAAAACATTCCCCGCTGGCCTAGTTGGATGGCTACAGATCAGGATGGTCTACTGTCCACAAATGAGTATGACAACTATGCTACCTTCTGTGCTCAACTGGTGGAGATTCTCAATGAAGAGCAGCAACGACAGATTAGTTACTGGGAACCCTTAAATGAACAAGATGTTGCTTATGAAAAAGCCGGTAAGTTGGATCAGCTGTGGGAAATCTACAACAAAGTGGCAAGGGCAATGAAAGCTGTAGACCCCTCAATCAAGGTGGGAGGACCAGTCTTGACTTGGGATGATCCTAACCGACTAGAAGATTTTCTGAAGAAATGTGCTTCCAATGTAGACTTCATTTCCTGGCATCGTTACGCCAGTGGCAATCCCAAGGAGTCCACAGACAAACTGATGTCCTACACACCAGAGTATCGGAGGCAGGTGGAGGATTTTCGCGAGATAGTAGACACATACATTCCAAATCGAAAAGTACCATTGTTCTTGGGAGAATATAACATCAACTACTCATGGAACTCTGGTGAAGACCGTCAGAATACCCATGTCGGAGCGGTTTGGTTTGCTTCAGTATTCAAACATTTAGCTGACGCTGGCATTGACATGGCTACCTCCTGGCATCTCAAGGATATGTATTACGGCATGATCGACCACAATAATAATCTGCGACCAGCTGCAACTGTATTTCGCTGGGCGATCAAGTACCTGACTGGGGAGGTGATGTATACCGAGAGCGGCGATGAGTTTGTGGAGGCTATGGCAATAAAGCAGTCCAATGAACAGCGATCGCTATTGTTGATCAATAAATCAGACAAAAGTGCCAGCATCAGGATTGAGGGAGCACTGGATTTGCCCGACACTGAAAGCCTAGACATGTTTTCTTTGGATGCCGACGGTGACAAGAGGAGTACCCTAGCAACAAGGACACTGAAGTACTCAGCCCTGAAATTGGATCCTTACTCTCTTGTGTTACTGCGTTGGAGTCATTAGTGATTAGGGATTAGGGATTAGGCATGATAGCATTAGGTATTAAGTACTAGAAGTATTAGACAACAGAACTGAAAAAAATTTAGTGACAAAGATTCACCGAAGCCTTATTCCACTTAATCGAACACCATTACACTCAAAATTAACACCTAACAGCTTGCTCTAACTATCAAAACTAGGTTGACAGAGTACTAGTTCTTTTGATTCACCAATTTCGTGTCATGGAGCAGATTAATCACCCATTTCTCAAATTTATTGCTAATCTTTATTTTGAGGCTAAGCGTTTATACTATCAGTTTAGATACCCCAATCTCACCCTTGCCAAAGGAGTGCAGATCAAAGGTTCTCTTGAGGTAGCAGGTAGCGTTAAGGTAGTGATTGGCTCAGGTTATCGGTTGGATAAAGAGGTATTGATCTATGGTTCTGGTAACGTCCATATTGGTTCAAGCGTACTGCTTAATGGTTCTTGTATAGGTTGCGAGTACTCAATTACCGTGGGAGATGAATGTCTAATTTCTGACTGGTTTCTTGCTGATAGCGATTACCATAACCTAGAACCCCACCTGCGTCACTGTCCTCGAGGACCAAAGGTTTCAGCTGAGATTGTGATTGAGCGAAATGTCTGGATTGGAGCCAGAGCTACGGTGATGAAAGGGGTACACATTGGGGAAAATAGTGTGGTAGGTTTAGGCAGCGTGGTTCGTAAGTCTGTCCCTCCCGGCGTGGTAGTTATTGGGAATCCCCAGCAAATTGTGAAGCATTTCAAACCAGTAAGTACTGAGCAGTTAGTACTAACTGCTCAGTAAGACTCTGTGACTGAGAACTTTGGTACTGTCAGGCTTTCTTGTTTCTAGAGCATTGCTTCAGTAATCAAATTTGACGGAAAATCTATAGATTTTCATCACCCGATCACCCTATTATCCCATCACCCGATCACCCGATCATCAACTGACCCACATTTTGTCATTACTTTACCGATGGTCTAGATGTTGCGATCGCAACTGACCCATGTACGGTTATTCCATGCTTTCTGAGGGTAGTGGTGGCTGATTGGACTGTAGCTCCGCTGGTGTAGATATCATCTAGGATTAGTACGGGTGAGGTGCTATGATGTCTGAGAAAGTGTTTACCAATAATAAAGGCATCTGCTAGGTTTTGCGCTCGCTCTTGGACAGATAAACTAAACTGAGGTTGAGTTGCCCGGACTCTTTCTAAACCCAGTGGTGCTTGTTTGTAACCAGTTAATTCACAAAAACTTTGGGCAATCAGCTCTGCCTGGTTGTAACCTCTTTGTTGCTGTTTTGTAGGGTGCATGGGAATGGGAACTACTATTAATTTTTGCTTTTGGCTACGGGTGGCTGAGGATTTTAACCAAGCTTTACCCAGCCAATGGCCCAAGGGATGTGCTAGTTGGGGTTGGTTTTCATATTTCAGGGCAGCGAGTACTCGTTTTAATGGACCACCGTAATTGCCCCAGACAAATAGTGGGAGATTTTGATTACATAAAAATTGATTTTTGTCAAGTTGGCAGCGGAGTAACTGCTGCTCGCAATAATCACACAATTCATCAGTGGCAGGGCGCTCACATAGGGGACAGTTCGATTTCAGAAACAGACTTAATAGACCCTTTTTAAGGGTCTCAATTCCCTGTAACATAATTTTGGAGATTGATTTGGCATGATATTTCTCAAGATGCCAAGACTGACAATGAGAATCCCTCAGTATTTTTACCGTTTTCTGCCTCTAAGACCGTGATGCAAAGCTATTGATGGATTAATAATATCATGTCCAGTTGACTACTTATCATTCTTGGTTGAGACTCAATTTTTAATTAACGATTTATGTGAATACGACGTGATAAATGGTAAGAGATATTATGCCTTCGAGATATGATGCCAAAATCCCGAAGCAATAACAGGATTAGGCGGCGATTTGTGGATAATCTTTATTCTCTTGATCTGATTCAACCTTCAGAGTATCCCTTTGTGGGCAATGAAGCCTTTAACTTAAGTCAGCTGTTGCAACGGGATTATCCAGTTGTACCTGGCTTTGTGGTGAGTGCAAAGGCATTGTGGGAATTTATTGCAATTTTAGGTGAGTCTGAACCCCTCTTAGCTGATTTACCTTCTTCTTATCTTTACGTAGATGTGGACAATCCTCGCCAGCTACAGCAAGTGGCTCAGCAAATTCGTCACAAAATTCAAGGGGCGACTTTAGCTTCTGTGTTGGCATCAACCCTATCGGAAATAGCAGAAACTACACTCGCCCCAGCAGCAATTTTTAACCCTTCCTTATCCATGACATCACCAGGGTCGGGAATGGAGGAGGACGCTGGGGAAACTGGAGTGGCAAGATTAGATCAACCCCAGATTTTGTCAACCTTACCAGATAAAATTTTGGGATCCTATATTTGCCCTAGGCAACCACTAGCAATGGAAGTGTCTTTAAAACAGGTTTGGGCAGAACTATTTCGCGCCAGAAGTCTATTTTACTGGCAACGGCATAGTATTGGTCTTCAGCAGCTCAATTTGGCAGTCTTGATACAACCAATGTGGGATGCGATCGCTTCTGGTACACTCCAGATTAACCAAACTGAGGGTTACATCCAAGCGACTTGGGGGTTAGGTACTGCATTGGCGAAGGGGGAAGTAGTGCCAGACTATTACCAAATTGAGATCGAAACTGGTATTGTGCTAGCCTCACGACTGGGTCGTAAAAGCCGTGCCTATGGGTTGTATCTGGAACCAGACTCATTATCACTAACTGAGAACAGTGTGCAAGCCCATCTACTCAGTGAGGAGCAACAAAAACAGTACACCCTAAAGGACAAATACCTCCAACAGTTAATTACTATCAGCCAGCGTCTAGTGGCTGATATTAGTCCTACCTTTTCTCTAGAGTGGACACTATGGCAAACCTCAGAAAACTCAGAACCAGAGTTACAAATTACGAAATTTAGTCCTCAAACTGGGCAGAAGTGGGATGCTAGCCTGTTGAGGCTTGAACCGTCACATCATGCTTCCAAACTAGCTTACTCTGTTGGTTCTACTACTTCCTACGGCAAGGGGTTTACGTCTGTACAAGTGGGTAGCCGACCTAATGTGCTTGAAGCCTCATCGGACTCCATTGGGAGCAACTCTAGTGAACACACTGTCAACCCATCCATCACGCCTATGCTTGTGAGAGGATTACCCGCAGCACCAGGAAGAGTTACAGCAACTGCTCATGTGATATCGGGTCAGGGCAAAAACGTCTCAGCAATTCTATCTGGTAGAATTTTGGTTGCCCAAAGTGTTTCTCCTGACTGGCTACCTGGGCTCAAGCACGTAGCCGCTATTATTACTGAACAAGGAGGGATAACTAGTCATGCTGGGATTATTGCTAGAGAACTTGGTATTCCCTGTGTTGTGGGTGCGGCTGGTATTACCCAAATCATAGAAACTGGCGAGTCTCTACTCGTGGATGGGGGACAGGGAGAAGTTTATCGACTAGGAACTAAGCAAGGGTTTCCGGTTGAAAAGTTGCATGGCTCAGAATTAAGAAAAAGGGAAGCAAAAGTCAACTTTCATCCCTTCAACTTTCAAAATACTTTCCCCATTGCTACTCAATTATTGGTTAATCTTAGCCAGCTGGACTCCCTAGAAAAAATTGTGGGTTTGCCAGTGGATGGAGTGGGGTTATTGCGTTCAGAACTGATGATGTTGGAGATTTTGAATAATCTGCACCCGAGTCAGTGGCAAAGACAGGGCCATGAGCGTGAGTTGGTAGAACGCTTGGCTCAGTTAATTGTTCAATTTACGGTTACCTTGGCACCACGTCCTGTATTTTATCGCTCTACGGATTGGCGCTCCCATGAATTTCCATCCCTGAGTGGGGATCACCTGGTAACGGAAGGGGAAGTTAACCCGATGCTCGGTCTACGTGGCACTCGTCGCTATCTGAGTGACCCAGCTAGCTTTGATTTGGAACTGGCAGCTTTACAGGAGGTTTATGCTTACGGCTGCAAGAATTTACGGCTGATTTTGCCCTTTGTACGTACTGTGGAAGAGTTTACCTTTTGCCGCCGTCGGGTAGAACAGGTAGGACTTACTGATAATCCTGATTTTCAACTTTGGATTATGGCAGAAGTGCCATCTGTGTTGTTTCTGCTACCAGACTATGTTAAGGCAGGTGTTCAAGGAATTTCTATTGGTACTAATGATTTGACGCAACTTTTACTAGGAGCTGATCGGGAACAGAGGGAGTTGGAAACACTGATGGCAGGGTGCCATCCAGTGGTCAAACAAGCAATTCAGCAATTAATCGAAATGGCAAAAGAAGCTGGTATTCCTTGCTCAATTTGTGGTCAAGCTACGGTTCAGGATCCGGAATTGATTGATCTGTTGGTGCAGTGGGGAATTACTTCGATTTCTGTTGATGTTAAAGATGTGGAAGCGACTTACCAGGCAATTACCCGTGCTGAGCAACGTTTACTCTTGGACGCAGCACGAAATAAGTCAAAAGGCTTGGGTGTAAAAGGCAACCCACATTCCGCAGGTTCGTCCTCAATTTGAATAATTTTCTCTTTGCTTACAA